>DASQYE010000511.1:0-6085 GCA_035639355.1 Pyrinomonadaceae bacterium | reverse complement strand
GCCGGTCATCATAAAGATATGCTTGATGTCGCGCGTCTCTATGCTCCCCGTCCGGTTGTCGCGCCAACTGACACGCTCAAGATGGCCGCCCCCTTCCAGGGCCACGATTTCCGTCTGTGTATGCAGATCGATAGATGGATTTTCTTCCAGACAGCGAATCAGATAGCGCGACATGCTCTCGGCCAATCCCGTAGATCGGACAAGCACGTGAACTCGCTTGGCGTTTTTGGCAAGAAATGTGGCCGCCTGCCCGGCGGAGTTCCCACCCCCTACAACCACAACCTCGTCGCCGACACAGAGCTGCGCCTCCATGGGTGTTGCGCTGTAGTACACGCCAACGCCCTCGAACCGCGACAGATTTTCGACCGACAGCCTTCTGTAGGCCGCGCCCGTCGCGATAATCACCGTGCGCGCCGACACGCGCGGTCCGTCGTCGGTCTCGACCGCATAGGGCTTCCGCTCGCAGGAGAGTTTCTTAGCTCCGCGAGCGATCAACACCTGCGCGCCAAACTTCTGTGCTTGGGCGTAAGCCCTCGCCGCGAGTTCCTGCCCTGAAATGCCTGTCGGAAACCCCAGGTAGTTCTCGATCTTGGAACTGGATGCTGACTGCCCTCCCGGCGAGTTTGATTCCACGACCAGGACATCAAGTCCTTCCGACGCGCCGTAGACTGCTGCGGCGAGGCCCGAAGGCCCTGCGCCGACAATCACCAGGTCGCGAACATGTATCTGGTCAATCGCTTCGTTGAAGCCCAGGCAGTCAGCGATCTGCTGATTGGTGGGGTTCCGCAAGATCGTTTCACCGCGACAAATCAGAACCGGCACGTCCCCTTCGTTGATGTGGAAACGGTCCAGCAGTACCTGTGCGTCCTCATCCTGGTCAAGGTCAATGAAAGAGTAGGGATGACCATTGCGCGTCAAAAACTCCTTGACGCGCAGAGTCGCCGCGCAATAGTTCGACCCGACAAGCACGACATCTCCGAACCCGTGAGCGATCAACTCGACCCTGCGGAGGATGAAGGCCCGCATCAGGATGTCGCTTAGTTCGCTGTCAGCCTGCACGAGCCCGAGCAGACTGTCGCGATCGACTTCGATAACTTCGCCTGTCTCGGATACATCTATTTGGACAAAGCCTCGGCGTCCTGAAAGGATGTTGACTTCACCTGTAAACTGACCCGGCCCGAAGACGGCCACAAGCTCATCCTTTTCGCCCGAGTGCCGGACAAGGCGCACCTCGCCCACCGTGACGACAAAGAATCTTGTGCTTTGCTCCCCCGCTTCAACCAAAACCTCACCGGCCTTCACCTGACGCACTCGCCCGTGCTTGTGGACGCGTGCGACCTGTGCCGGCGTCAGGGTCGGAAATACCTGGTCGGCACGAGAGCCCGCAGTCAATGGAACAGGCTGAGCGTTATCGGGCATCACTATCGGAATCCCCTCTATTAGGCCTTCTGATAACCCTTAAGAATGCAGCTTTATTAATCTCTTAGTTCTTATTACAGTGGAAATACCCGGCACAAATGCTCCGCATGGCGCGAACCGCTGAATTGAAGGCCGTGATAATAGAGCCGCCGGTTTTCCCCACGACGAGGTCGCCTATTAGAAATAGGCCGGGCACGTCCGTCTCGCCACTTTCGTTAAAGACCGGGCCTTCGTCGTCGAATTTAATACCCAGCATACGCAGGAAATTGCTCGGCGTCGTCCCGCCGAGCGCGTACACTACGCGGTCGAATGTGCGCGGCTGGTACTGCTCCTCCTTGAAGATGACTCGCGGGCGCCCGTCATCCGTTTCTACTGCATTGATGTTGGAGCCTCTGAGCATCAAGACCTCCCCGCGTTGTTCCATCCCGAGAAGCAGCGCACGGTTCTGCTCAGTGGGCCTTATGAACTCTGTCCCCCTGTATGAGAGCGTGACGCGATTGCTATCTTTACGAAGATACTCTACATACTCGGCCGCCGTGTCGCCGCCGCCGACCACCAGCACATCTTCGCCCTCTACCCTTTGAGAGGTTATATCAAACAACAATCGCTCCTTCAGTGCGGGCGGGAAGCGATATTCTTTAGGCTTGTTCGGGCGTCCGAAGATGCCTATGCCGATGGCCAACACCTTCGCTTCGTATGTTCCTTTTGAAGACTCTACGCGAAAACGCGCCCCGTCTGCGTCCTCGATGGGCCCCATTGCGAAAACTTCCGTTTCGTACTGTAGATTCAGTTTGTAGCTCTCAATAATCCGGTCAAAGTACTGAAGCGTCTCCGTCTTGGTCATATCTCCTATGCATAGCAGTCCTTCACAACGCGCCTGAAAACCTTTGTAGTTGGCGGTGGTCAGCTTTTGCTTCGGGTACAATTGCCGTATAGCCCAGTTGTGCGTGGCCGCTTTCTCAAGGACTAGCGTCCTCGAAGGGTCTATGCCTGATGCCTGCGCTTCTGCCGCCAGTGCGATACCGCCCGGCCCCGCGCCGATGATGAGCAGGTCATACATAGTTCAACTTTCAGTTCTCCTATGCTTCATGACGGAGGACGGCACCACCGCGATAAGGACAGTATTTATAGGCCGAATCAGTCCTTAGGCCGTAGGCGCGAGGCGAAGTCTTTCGACCATTTTCACCAGGTCGGCGAGTGAGTCTGCCCTCATCTTTTGCATCACCTTGCCACGGTGCGCCTTGACTGTGATCTCGCTGATCCCGAGCTTGAAAGCTATCTGCTTATTCAGGTGGCCTCCGGCCACCAACGCCATGACCTCCCGTTCACGAGGGGTGAGCGTGGCGTAACGATCGCGGAGCGCCTGCACCTCAGCCTCACTGCCAATTGCGGCGCGGCTTTGCTTTAGGCCATGCCGGATGGCGCTCAAAAGCACCTCGTCGTCGAACGGCTTTGTCAGGAACTCGACCGCTCCGGCCTTCATGGCCTGGACCGTCATCGGAATGTCGCCGTGACCCGTGATGAAGATGATAGGCATGTCAATTCGGTCGGCGATGAGCTTCTGTAAATCGAGGCCGTTGAGGTCCGGAAGTGAAACGTCGAGTATCAAACAACTCGGAGTAAGGACTCTTGGGCGGGCGAGGAACTCCCGTGCGGAGGCAAAAGTCTCGGGCTGCCAGCCCGCGAAGTTGATCAGCAATTCGAGGGATTCGCGCACCGAAACGTCGTCGTCAACGACGAAGACGATTGGCGTATCGTCCGACATAGCTCTGGACCTTACTAAATCCGTATAAACCCCGTGTTACGGGTGGTGAAGTAGTTCAGCCTGCCCGAAGCGCCGCGTTGAGCGCGTCCAGAAGAGCCGTCTCGCTGAACGGCTTGGACAGGCACTCCACGGCACCCTCTTTGATCAGTCGCGAGCGGACGCTCTCATCTCTTTGAGCGGTGATAAAGACGATGGGAATCTCCTCCCGGCGAATCCTCAATTCCTGCTGAAGGTCGGGGCCGCTCATCCCAGGCATGGCAACGTCTAGAAGCAGGCAGTTGGTCTGTTCGATGCAATCAGACGCGAGGAACTCTTCCGCCGACGAGAATGTACGAGCCGCAAAACCGAATTCCCTAAGCAAGTCGGGTAGCGACTCGCGCACGGATTCGTCGTCATCAACGATCGATACAAGTAAATGTTCGATGGCACTCCCTTCCTTGTAGGAAACCATGACAGAAGAATGAGCCAATTCCTTTGTGGTGTCCATTGTACTTTGGTATTGGTATCAAGCTCTTGCCCGTAACCCTACACTTCAGATCGAGGCAATTGCCGGCGTCCATCAAATTACCGGCTCGCACGGGATGGAAAAGGAGAATGTGGCTCCCGGCCCTTCGTTCGACGTCGCCCATAGGCGTCCATTATGAGCTTCGATGATGGAGCGACTGACGGAAAGACCGATGCCCATGCCATCGGTTTTCGTTGTGTAGAAGGCCTGGAAGAGCCTGTCCACGGTTTCAGGCTCGAAGCCAACTCCCGAATCTTTCACGCTGAGGCGCACCCGGTCCGTATCATCTTGTTCGGTTCTGATTAGCATCTGCCGCGGCCGATCTTCGACGCCGCTCATAGCGTCCGAGGCGTTCCGTAGCAGGTTGAGGATGACCTGCTGAAGCTGCACCCGATCACCTGCGACAAGCGGGAGCTTATCGGCAAGCTCAGACCGCAGAATCACTCGGTTTCCCTTAAGCTCACCGAGCGATAGCGCAATCACCTCTCGTGTCGCCTCATTGAGATCGACCGATTCAATCGTGGGTTCCCTCTTGCTAAAGAGCGCGCGTAGGCGTGTGATCACCTCGGAGGCGCGGTTGCCGTCGCGAATAGTGCGCCGCGTGGTTTCGCGCGCGCCGTCGATGTTCGGAGGGTCGGCGGCGAGCATCCTGAGGCAGGTGCTGGCGTTGGTGATGATGCCCGAGAGCGGTTGATTGACTTCGTGTGCGATCGAAGCCGTCAATGCTCCCAGCGTTGCCGCCCTGGACACATGCGCGAGTTCCGCCCGCAGCTTGCCGAGCGCATCTTCCGACACTCTTTGTGCCGTGACATCCTGAACCGCGCCGATGTATTCCAGCTCTCCAGCATCGTCTCGTGTGATGTGGGCTATCGCGTGCAGGTGTTTTACAGTACGGTCAGGCATCAGAAGACGGTAATCAAGCTCAAAGCCGCCCCCTTCCCGCGTCCGGTTGATGGCTTCAGCCCACATCGCGAAGTCGTCCGGGTGGATTCGAGTACCGATCAGATCGGGCGTGAGGGTGACGCCCTGGTCAAACCCAAAAATGCGATAGACTTCGTTTGACCATGTGGTTACATTTGTTGATGGTCGCCACGAAAAGCTGCCGGTGTGGCTGAGGCGTTGGGCTTCGACAAGGAACGCCTCGCTGCGACGTAGCTCTTCCTCGGCAAGTTTCCGGGGCGTGATGTCAGTAGTGAATCCGACCATGCGAAAGGGCTTTCCCTGGTCGTCTAAAAACATCTGCCCTTTGGTCAACAGCCAGTGGATGCTGCCGTCGGGCCAGACGACGCGAAACTCTGCCGCTACGTCTCCGGCTGCATGACCATGCTTGAGAGCGTTGACGACAACCGGCCAATCGGGTGGGTAGATCGTCTTTTTCCAGCTCCGGTACGTTCCGTCGAAGCTGCCGGGCGGCATTCCGTGCAAAGCCTCTTGTTCCGGCGACCAGAAGTTGATGTCTTGCTGAATATACCAGTCGAAAGCCATCGCACGGGCGGACTTCTGCGCGAGATCGAGCAGGTCCTGCTTGGCCTGCAACCTCTCGACCGCACGCTTGCGCTCGTCTATGTCAGTGTTCGTCCCGTACCATTTGACGATGTTGCCGGATTCATCGCGCAACGGGTTCGCGCGGAATAGAAACCAGCGATACCCGCCGTCATGCCTGCGAAGCCGGGCCTCGGCTTCTCCCGGCGCTTCGGAAGCCATGATGCTGGCCCACGTCACAGCCAGACTGTTCAGGTCGTCAGGATGAACCGCGGCAGTCCAGCCCCAACCACTCGCCTGTTCCGCAGTGAGGCCGACGTAGTCCAGGTAGTGCTGGTTGAAGAAGTCGGCGCTTCCGTCGGGACCCGTTGACCAGGCCAGCGCGGGCATCGTGTCGATGATGAGCTTGAGATTGCGCGCGCTCGCAGCGAGCGCCTCCTCGGCGCGCTTCCGCTCGTCAATGTCGATGAGCAGGTTGTACCAGCGGACGATCTGCCCGTCCGCACCCCGGAGCGGATACCCGCGAGACTGATGCCAGCGGTAGACGCCATCGGAGCGTAGAGCACGTGATTCCAACTCGAAGGGCTCACCCGACGCCATCGCACGCGTGAAGACTTCGACGACGTGTGAATTGTCATCAGGATGTGTTGAGCCGTCGGTCCCCCACCGTTTGAGCTCCTCCCACGTCCTGCCGAAGTACTCAACGATCTGACGATTGACGAATTCGAGTTCACCGCCAGGGCTAAAGACGGCAACCATCCCTGGAATGCTGTCCACGATCAGGCGCGAATTGAGTTCGCTTTCGCGCAGCGCGTCCTCCGCGCGCTTCCGCTCGTCAATGTCCGTCAACAGCACGCACCATCGAGTGACGCGTCCCCCCGCGTCACGAAGCGGGAAGCCGCTGTTCTCGAACC
>DASQYE010000510.1:0-5744 GCA_035639355.1 Pyrinomonadaceae bacterium | reverse complement strand
ATCTAATCCCGTTCGCTCCCCTAGCTTTCGCGCCTCAGCGTCAGTGTCGGCCCAGCAACCCGCCTTCGCCGCAGGTGTTCCTCTCGATATCTACGCATTTCACCGCTACACCGAGAATTCCAGTTGCCCCTTCTGTACTCTAGCCCGACAGTATCACTTGACCGTTCCGGGTTAAGCCCGGAGATTTCACAAGTGACTTGTCGTGGCCGCCTACGCGCCCTTTACGCCCAGTAAATCCGAACAACGCTTGCTCCCCCCGTATTACCGCGGCTGCTGGCACGGAGTTAGCCGGAGCTTACAAATGGTACCGTCATCATGGGGGGTATTATCCCCCACTTATTCGTCCCATTCTTATGAAGTTTACACTCCGAAAAGCTTCATCCTTCACGCGGCGTTGCTGGGTCAGGCTTTCGCCCATTGCCCAAAATTCCCGACTGCTGCCTCCCGTAGGAGTCTGACCCGTTATTCAGTGTCAGTGTGGCCGACCGCCCTCTCAGGCCGGCTACAGATCGTCGCCTTGGTAGGCCATTACCCTACCAACTAGCTAATCTGCCGCGGGCTTCTCTTTAGGCGCGAGGTCTTGCGATCCCCCGCTTTAACAACTGTCTCGATGTCGAGCCGCTGCATTATGCGGTATTAGCAGCCGTTTCCGGCTGTTGTTCCCCACCCAAAGGTAAATTACCCACGTGTTACTCACCCGTGCGCCACTCTACTTTCTCCCCGAAGGGAAATTTCGCGTTCGACTTGCATGTCTGAGGCACGCCGCCAGCGTTGATTCTGAGCCAGGATCAAACTCTCGTTAGAATTTTGATTCTGGAACATAATCTTCTACTGGATAGTATCCGATTATGACTCTTCAAAAAGAGTTTTACGCGAACTTTATCGTTCAGCGTTTGACTCCCTCAAAGTCATTAACATGGACACGCTCTATCTAGTTTTCAAAGATCGCTTCCAATTTTACCGAATCCAGACTTAGGTGCGCCCAAGCCTGTTTTCGTTGCTTCGAGGAACCGCTTTTTTCTTCTCGATTCCCCTCGGCCAGCGAATCCATTTTGTTGCGTCGGGATTCGCTCTCGTTGCCCTACAGACGACTTTTCTTCGTCCCAAGCAAAACGTGATATTAATCAAAACCCGTCTGCCTGTCAAGCACTTTCTTTCCATACCCAAAATCATTTTTCAGGGATGAAACAGCCGCTCCCTCGCAAAATCTTCTACTTGAGAGAAGCGGCTCCGTAACGTGCTCTTTGTGCTTGGATGTCAACTGCCGTGTTTCAGGCAAAGAGGCATTATAGACATCGGCCATTTTTTGTCAAGCGGTATCTGGCGGCCTTCGTTTATTTTCTTTTTCGACCTCTCGGCGGCTCATTCGGGGCCGAGACTTTCAGGACGCCCCTATCATCCCTGTAAACGCTGTAGGTGGCGTCTATTTTCTGGCCCGCATCGTCCTGTATCCTGACCGTGAATGTTTTATTATCTCCGCGCCCCTCTATGCGCAGCGGAAGAAATCCTTTCAGGTCGGGGCTGCGGTAGGCCGTATAGTGTTCCTGGTTGGTCTTGTCGTAGCCGAGCACATAGATGCGGTCAAAATCCGGCTCGTCCAGCTTATGGGGCTCGTTGGAACTGCTCTTTTCCAGGATCACCCAGCTGCCGGGTTTGATCTCCTTGCCCACGTCTTTATCTTTTGCGGCGGCGGCCTCGACGCTCTGATCGTCGTCGAGTCTATGCCAGGCGACGAACTCTCGGCCCGTTCGATAGAAGATGATGTCGCTTGGAACCGTCAACTCGACCTGCTTGCCGTAAATCCACCCGGCGGGCACGGGCGAGGTCGAGGGCGCGAGCCTCACCTTGTACCAGAGCTCGTTAGCCTCTTCCGGCTCTTTCGGGGCGTCCGTCTCTTTTCTGGAAGTGCTTTGCTGGGCGCTCCCAGGCTTCGGCGCATCGTCGCTTTCGGGGGCTTCTTCGGTTTTGGGCTTCGGGACGCGCTTCCAACCAACGATCTCGAAGATGGAGCCGCTTTCGAGCTTCATTAAGATATTATCGTTGCCGCCGCGATCAGGACTGATACGCAGGTTCGTACTGGCGCGAAGCTGTCCGGTGGCCTGTGCGGGCGTATCCTTATCCTCTTCGGCGAGCTTGCGCGCACGGTCAAGCACATCCAGCGGCATGACGTTGCGCGATTCGATCCACCCTTCAGTGTTCTCCTCGTCGTGCGCGCGCACGCGCAGCCAGCGCTCGCCGTTCTCAGCCTCGTCGGAGCCGAGTATGTCAACCACGTCGCCGCGATTGACTTCCACCAGATCGGCGGCGACCACGGCGGTCGAGCTGCGCACCTGTGCCCGGCGAGCGATGACCACGCCGGTCTCGTCTTTTTTCGCGAGCGTATTACAGCCGACGGCGACGGCTGCTACGGCTAGAAACAGGGCGAATTTAAGACTCTGAATCTTTCGCTGGTGAATCACTTGAGTTCAATTAGCTCCGGCTCAGGTTTATGTCTCTAAGAAGCATATAGCGGGCGGCTTATTCGTCTCCCGGCCGATGGGAAGCGCCGCGGCGCGTTTCCGCATTGTAACCGAATTTGCGCAATAAATCGCGCTGCTCGCGCGGCAAAGAATCGGCGACGACCAGGCGCGTGCGCACGCCTCCGTTATCGACCCGGAGGCCGAACTGCTCAATCGTAGCGCCCAGGTCGATAATACCTGCGCTCTCTATGTACCTCCCTGTAAACTCTCGCATATCGTAAGGCTCGTTCAAAGCCGAGATGGCGGCGGCGTTGCCGTCCGTCCCCGCCGCTGCTGCTGCCCCCGCCGCTCCGCGATAGCGACGAAAGAGAGCGCGATACGCATCGTCCAGCGAGCGCTTGCCGCCCGTCTTCCTTCTCAATGTCAAATCGTAAAGGAATGCGACCAGCATCCCCTTGTGATAGATGAGCGCGGGCGGGCCCGTCCAGCGTCGGCGCGAAGCATCCAGCAGAGAAAGCCGGTCTTTGTTGGGGGCGGACACATAGGCGTCAAAGGCGCGCCCGATGGTCGTCAGAAAATCCTGGAATGTCAGCAGATTCAGTCGCACTGCGGCGCGCGCCGCCTGGTACATAGTGAAGCCTTCGTAAAACCAGTCGTACTCCCCTTCGAGCGCGAAGCCGTTAGGAATCCACAGGTGAAACAGCTCGTGCGTGAAGGGCACGCTCAGGCTGGCCAACGCGGCGGTTTTTGAGGGCGAGCGCCCCGCCAGAAGCACGACCGTATTGCCGCGCGTCTCGGCACTCCATCGTTCGGCCCCCATCGGGCGCGGGTATGGAGCGAGCGCGAGCATTGCGTGTCCCTGCACTGCGCCGCCGAACGTCTCTTCGTGCTCTTTGAGAATGCTCGAAGCCATGCTCGCGGCGTCCTCATCCGTGAAGGCCCACTCGCCCGTCGTCACAAACGTGAAATCCATTGCGCCCGCCGCTGCGCGTCTCTCGCGCAAGCTTCGACCGACGAAGAATACAGCGCGCTCCGTATCCTTGATCTCGTACTGGCTGTCGCCACTCTTCATCTCGGTCGAGCTTGCGCTCCAGCCGGGCGGCAAGAGAAGACGCAAGCGAGCGGTTTCAGCTTTTCCACCAACGGCAGCCGAGCGCGGCAGTAAATCGCCCGGCATCAGAAATCCGTGCTCGCCCGTGAGCCAGGAGACATAGGCCGAATCGGTCGCCATTGCGGGCGACTCCAGCGTCACTTCGTAACTGAATCGTGTTGCCGGCCCTTCTGCTTTCCATTCCCCCGGCGCGAGCATTCGCACAGGGACATTGACTCCATGCGCATCCGAGAGCGTGAGATTCTCTATACGCTCCCCAATGCCCATAACGGACGCATAGGTATTGCGAAACGACCAGACGTTGCTCGCCTGCGCTCGCTCTCCTTGGACGCGCGCGCGCGGCGGCGAAACCGAGAGGATGCTGATAGAGCCGTTTATAGATTGCGCTCTTACGATCGAGGCATGGCAGGCCAGAAGCAGGATTGCCGGGAGGAGGGCGCGTTGCAGAGACGCATAGATCGGGCGCTTTTTGAGGCTGTTCCAACCGCTCGAACCAAGGCTATGGGACATAGTGACGAAGCTCATTCGTTTATCTTATTTAGGGAGCGAAACCGCTCATTCCGCGCCGCCCTCTACGGGTTTGACAGTGGCGAGAGCAGGTGTTTATATTTCATGGGATTTCTCGGACTGTAGCATAAAGCTCTACGCAGTGACCAGTAACATCAGATCGAAATTCAGCCGCCGTCATTCGCTTCCGACGCGCGCTCTGGCCCTTCTCCTGTTCGCCCTTATCATTCACGGCGCGACGGTGGAGATTGCGCACACGCACGGCGGCCCTTCAATCGCTCGCGGCGTCATCGAGACTGCGACTCCGTCTGCCAGCGATTCCGGCGACGCAGATTCCTCGTCGCAGCAGACGCGCACTCGTAGCGAGTGCGTTATCTGCCAGCTTCACCAGCACCTTTCCATCACGCTGTTTAGCGCACTGCCCTGGACAGCGCCGCCGCCCGCGCAATTTACGCCGCACCAGGCAGGCTCAGACCCCTACTTTTCGCCCGCGAACACGGCACAACGCGGCCGCGCTCCGCCACTCGCCTCTCTACTTTAAGCCGCCCGCCGAGCGTCGCCTGAATAAGGCGATTGTTTCTGCCGGTAAGACCTAAGCTGGCTTCTGCTCGGCTCTTCTCCCGTCCACATCTGAATACAACAGATGGGCCGGGGTGAGCCCTAGAAGCCCTGCATTCCGGCTCACAGCTATTCATAGAGAGGCAAGCATAATGAATTATCGAACTCATATTAAGACCCTCGCGCTCCTTCTATTCCTACCGCTTTTTACCTGCTTACCGGCCGGTGCGCAAACACGCATCGGTACTGTTCAAGGCACGGTGAAAGACCCGAACGGGGCGCTCGTCTCCGGCGCGAGCGTCATCCTGACCCAGGGCGTCACGGGCTATCAACAGACTGCGCAAACGGACGCGCAGGGCAGCTTCAAACTCGTCAACATACCTTTCAACAGTTACACGGTGCGGGTCGTGGCCGAGGGCTTTGAGGCGACCGAACAGCACATCGATATGGAAAGCGCCGTGCCGCTCAACCTGGACGTTAACCTGTCCGTCGGCGCAACGAACGTGACGGTCACGGTCGAGGCCGATGCCGATCACGCGGAGCATGACAAAATCTCTACCGATACGGACATCACGCAATCGCTCATCGAGCGCCAGGCGGGCGCTGCGCCTTCGCGCGGCATCGAGGCCATAGTCGCCTCCGCGCCCGGACTTGCGCCGGACGATAACGGACGCCTTCACCCGCGCGGCTCCGAGTCGCAGGTTCAGTATGTAGTGGACGGCATTCCAATAACAGAGAACCTGTCCGCCATCTTTTCTACGAGCCTGGACGCGCGCACGCTTCGCACAGTGGAGGTGATGACGGGCGGCATACCTGCCGAGTTCGGCGACAAGCTCGGCGCGGTCGTCAACGTCAACACCCGTTCCGGCCTTGAAACTCCTACGCAGGGCGGCCTGACATTCTCGGGGGGCAGCTTTTCGACGGGCGAGATCGGGGCGGACTTTTCGACGCGCACGGGAAAGTTCGGCTTTCTCACGAATCTGACGGCGAGCACGTCGCAGCGTTTCCTTGACCCGCCGACCATAGACAACTTTCACAACTTCGGGCGCACGGGCAAGGGTTTCTTCCGGCTCGACTACCAGTTCGACCAGAACAATAGCTTGCGCGGG
>DASQYE010000509.1:0-4739 GCA_035639355.1 Pyrinomonadaceae bacterium | reverse complement strand
GGGCGCGCATAAAAGAGGAACCGCCGTCGCTTTCTCTCGCGCAGCTCTTTCTCGTCGATCTCGAATGAGCTGACGGCGTTCTGTATGACGATCGGACTCATCTCCAAGCGCGCCTCGGCCGTCGCCATCGCTTCGTCCGCATAAATGCCGATCCTGTTTTGCCTGAAATAATCGCGCAGCACAGGGGTCGAGAAGACAGCATGATGGTGAAACGTATATGACTGTTCGGCCAGCGCGTAAAACGAGCCGGAAGGATAAAACAGGGGTTCGTAATCCTGTATCAGGTAGATGAATCTCTCCTGGCCCAGGGCGCGCGAGGCTTGATGAGCTATATGCGCGCTCCACCAGGAAGTGGCGATGAAAGCATCTTGCGGGCTGACCTTCAAAGGAATCGAACGGTCGTATACATAAGCAGTGTGCACCTCTTTGAACAGGTCTTGCAGCCCGTCATAGCTTGCGATCAGGCAACTCCAACGCGCCGGGTCATAATCGCAGGGGTCAACGATCACCAGCCGGACGCAGTACCCGCCGCGTCTCAAACTCAAGGCGAGGTTGAGCATACTCAGGTAGCCCGCGAACATGTACTTGAAGTCGATCGTGGAGATGAGAATATTGACGCGGCGCTCGCACCCGTTTGAAACATCCAGCTTGAGCGGCGCGATCTTCTGCGGGATGAACTCTATGGGCTTGCTCGCATCGATTAGGGCTTCTGTCGCCGCCACTACTTCAACCGTAGGAGCCTGCGAAAGCAGGGACGCGGCCAGACGACGCCGGTTCAGACGATAATAGTTTTTGAAGAGACGGACGACGATGGTAGAAGAAAGGCAGAGCCACTCGACGCCCAGCGTCGGACGCCTGTATATTTTGTATTTGACGGCTTGCGCGATCATAAACGGTAGCGAATATTCCAGGCGCTCGAATCTTTCGAGTATCGTGCGCTTCTTTGCCGGAGCATCATTGATGCGCAGCTTGAGGACGCCGGCGATGAAAGCGATTCTGACGGGCAAGCCGCGATACAATCCCCAGTATGACCGAAGCAGCTGCCGTCCGAAATCCGTCTTCCGCCTCAGGCAGAGAAGCAATGCTTTAAAGAGGCTCGATAACTCCGGCAGGAATCTGGCCGGAGAGATGTTGACGTGGCCGATGACGTTGCCGGAATGCTGTCGATAGGCGTAGAGAGGCCGGTCTACGTAGCCGATTCGTCCCCGTGTCAGGGCGACGCAGGCTACCCAGTGATCGTGATACATCTCCACGGCGTCTATATGTGGAAACGGCAGCAGATCGTTGAGCAGACGGGCGCGAAAAACAACGGATGCGCCGGTCACTGAGTTGGCTAAGAGCAGCGTTTCAAGGTCTGTGTAGTTGTTGCGGCGTGTCGCCCAGTAGGTGTGCGAAATCACCTCGTCGTCGCGCGTCACGATGTCCATATCGGAATAGACCATCTGAACGTCGTCCGCCTGAAACTCAGCGAGGCACGCCGCGAGCTTGTCGCTGTACCAGTAATCGTCCTGATCGGAAAACGCTATAAACTCGGCGGACGCGGGCGCACGTTTCAGGCATCGCTCGAAGTTGCGATAGAAGCCCAGGCGCGCAGGGTTGCGATGTACGCGAAAGCGCGCGTCGTGCGCCGTAATCTTCTGTATCTCGCGGAAGATTGACGGGTCTGAGCAATCGTCGTTGACGATGCAGACCCAGTTGCGCAAGGTCTGCCCGGAGATGCTCTCGATCTGCCGTGCGAAGAGATCAAGCGGTGGATTGTAGGTGGCCATGCAGATCGCTATACGCGGCTCGTCCGGCCCTGCGCTGTTACTGCCCTCGAAAGTAGCACTACTTTCGTAAAAATCGGCAGTCTGTCCTTCGGCCTGCTCGAAAGGCACAAGCCGAAGCGAGCCCAGGCGAGCCTCGCGTTCGCTCCCGTCGTCCAGCAGAGCGCGTAGAGAGAGCTCTACATCACGCGGCGCGCTTAGCTGCGCGAACGGGAGGGCCGTCCAAAACCCGCTCGTAAAGTTATTGCCCGCCTCATCAACCGGCGTAGACCCTTCTTCGAGCGCTCCACCATCGGCCAGCGAATGATTGACTACGCGGTGCGGCTCGCCGTCCACAAGCACGCTCAGTCTCTTTATCCTCTTACGCGAGTGATAGCAGTTGCCGCCGAAGTAGAACTGGTTTCCACGGCCCACCGCGAACGGCCTGGAAAGGTCTGTGTCGATCTTCCAGACCAGTTCTTCATGAGTGCCACCGTTCCCCGCGTCGTTTGTAGGGACGCGTTTCAATCCCAGGACGGCGCTTTTTATATACGAGCGCAGCGGGCCCGGAACAACGGCGCGACCGAGCGGCCACAAGACGCGCCGAAGCAGCTTGAAGCCGAAACTCGTTTTAATGTTTTCGAGTTCGAGCCGTATTCGTTCGTAGTATTCGATAACCCTCTGGTGCTCGACGCGGAGATTGGTTAGCCCGTCCAGCGTCTCTTGAAAGAGATTCTCATGCTCGTCCAGATAGACGGATGTCAGCTCTCGCCCGCGCTCCATCTCCACGTCGGAACAGACGGCGATGAAGTAGCGTGGCGATTCTAGAATCCGATCCTCTTTGCCCGTCCCATTCCCGTTACCGGCATAGGCCGCGAAGTCACATGGCCTTGAATCCTCCAACTGAAAGACGAAGGAACCGGCGGCGAGCTTCTGGCCGTAAACCTCAACGTAAGCGAAGTGTTGTTTTAACAGATCTACGAACTCTTCGTAGTCGAGTTCCTTGACGTGAAACGGATTTGAGAAGCCGGATCGCTCTGAATAGATCGGACGGTTAGGAGAAGAGATGATTAAATGGCCGTCAGGTCGCAGCACCCTCCTGATTTCTCGCAACATTTCCCCATGGCGGTCATGGTGCTCAATCGTTTCAAACGATGTAACGACATCAACGCTTTCGTCCGGCATAGGAATCGCGTCGCATGAGCCGACGCGAAACTCCAAATTCTCATGCCCGCCGTACTCTCTCTGCGCGTGTTCGATGATTTCCGTATCAATGTCTATACCGCAAACCGTGCGCGCATACTTAGCCAGAAAAGCAGCGCCATAGCCCTCGCCGCAGGCTATGTCCAGCACCTCTTTATCTCTCACAAACACTTGCGAGAGAGCATAACGGTGCAGATGCTCATATTTGATTTCGCCCGTTTGATCGGGCATGAATCTTTCACCCGTGTATTTCATATTCAGTCCAGGCGTCGAAAGAGATTCGGCGGTGCTGCTGAGATAAGAGTTTGCGCAAGGCTTCCGGTTCTGCGAAGCTGCTAACCACGTAAGCTTGATCTGCCCTCATCTAACAGTTAAATGCTATCACAGCTTCCTGATGAAGCATTTGCCCGGAAGCTGTCGTACCAGTTCGCGCATTTCAAGTCCGAGCAGAGCGCCCGATAGCTCCGCAACCGATAGACGGCTCGCCTCGGCCAGCGCATCAATGTGCGCCGGGTCATCGGTAGAAAGCAGTTTCCAGATGGCGTGCTCTGTCGCCGTCAGGTCTTCGGGGACGAGCGACAATTGCTCGATCATGCTCCCGTCTTTCTTCTGTTTCGCGGTCTCGGGCGGAAGGAGCTGCGCGGCGATGGGGGGCGGCAGCTCCGTGGCTATGTCTTGCCATTGTTGTACTAATTTTGCGCCCGCGCCTTTGATGAGGTAGTTCGTGCCGAAAGAGTTCTTGGAAGTGATATTGCCCGGCACTGCGAACACTTCGCGATTCTGCTCCATAGCCATCCGCGCCGTAATCAACGAGCCGGAATTTTCCGCCGCCTCTACGATCAGGACGCCCAGGCTCAGGCCGCTGATGACGCGATTGCGATAGGGGAAGTTCTGCGGCGCGGGCGGCGTCGCGAGCGGGAACTCGGAGACGAGCGCGCCGTCGTGGCCCAGAATCTCTTCGGCCAGCTTTTGATGGTCGCGCGGGTAGACTTGATCTAGACCTGTCCCCATCACGGCCACTGTGCGCCCGCCCCCTTCGAGCGCGCCACGGTGCGCCGCAGCGTCTATGCCGCGCGCGAGGCCGGAAATGATCGTCACGCCGCGCGCCGCCAGCTCGCGCGCAAGCATCGCGGCCGCGTTCTGCCCGTAAGTTGAGCAACGCCGCGAGCCGACGATGGCGATGCAAGGCCCGTCCAGGCATTCCTCCCACGCGCCCTTGACGTAGAGTGTGATCGGAGGATCAAAGACCTCGCGCAGCAGCGACGGATAGATGCCGTCGTCCAAAAGCAGCACGTCCGCGCCGAGCGAGCGCACGCGCTCGATCTCACGGGCCGCCTTTTCGAGCAGGTCGCGCGCCATGATGCTCTCGATCGCTTCGGGGCGAAGCCGCACTCCTTCCAGCTCAGCCCGCGTGGCATTGAACACGGCCTCCGCCGACCCGAACCTTTCGAGGAGCTTGGCGGCGGCCCGTGGGCCAATGCCCGGAGTCATGTTGAGCGCAATCCACTCTTTCATCATCTTGGGATTCAGATCTTGGATTTTAGATTAACGCTTCCGGCCATCTTGAATCTTGGAACCGAGGCTCTGTGGCGCGCGACCTGCTCGCCAATCCAAAATCCAAAATCTAAAATCCAAGATCGAACTGTTCCTTTAAGGAATACTTAAATTATACCAATTACTGGCAGAGCAGAGAGAGTAAATTCATCGGAAAACAGTAGATCCTTAAAAAGCGCCTTTGACCATTTATTGGCGGAAGGGGCGGCGGGACTATCAAGTGGAGTCCGACTATTA
>DASQYE010000508.1:0-8359 GCA_035639355.1 Pyrinomonadaceae bacterium | reverse complement strand
ATCGCGCACATAACCTTTTCGCAGAGCGTAGAGCTGTTCTTGATCGCGCCCGCCACCGCCAACCTGATCGCCAAGATGGCGAACGGCATCGCCGACGATTTTCTAACCTCGACGTATCTGGCCTCGAACGCGCCCGTCCTGATAGCCCCGGCGATGAACACTACGATGTGGAATCACCCTGCGACCCGCCGCAATTTAGATAGATTGCGAGAGGACGGCGTGCGCGTCGTAGAGCCGGACGCGGGCGAGATGGCTTGCGGGACTTTCGGGCCGGGGCGTTTGAGCGAGCCCGGAATCATCGTCGCCGCCGCGCTTGAGATGTTGAACGAAGCAGGGCGTCGTGCAGCCATGGATTTGGCCGGAGAGCGCGTCCTGATTACAGCCGGGGCGACGCGCGAAGAGATAGACCCGGTGCGCTTTCTATCGAACAGGAGTTCGGGTCGGATGGGTTTCGCCCTGGCCGAAGCGGCGCGCTCGCGCGGGGCCGAAGTCACGGTTGTCGCGGGCCAGACGACCGCCCAGCCTCCCGCCAGTGTTCGTCTAGTACGGGCCGCTTCGGCCCTTGAGATGCACGCCGCCGTGATGAAAGAGGCCGAGCGCGCGAGCGTCTTCATCGCCGCCGCTGCCGTTGCGGATTATCGTCCGGCGAGACGCGCCGCCGCCAAGCTCAAAAAGTCGGACGCCGATTTGACGCTCACGCTTGAGCCGACGACCGATATTCTGGCGGCGGTTTCTGGCGCTCGGTCGGACGGGCTCATCCTCGTAGGGTTCGCCGCAGAAACGGACGAGGTATTGCGTCATGCGCGCGAAAAACTGAGGCGCAAAAGTCTTGACCTGATCGTCGCCAACGACCTGACGCGCGAGGGCGCGGGCTTCGATACTTTTACCAACGTGGTCACGATCATCGCGCGCGACCGCCAAGCGCCTCTTGAGCTGCCGCTGATGTCGAAGCTGGAAGCGGCGCATCACATACTGGACGAGGTCGTGCGCCTGCGCCGCGCGAGCGCGAGTGCGGCGCAGGCGAGCTGAACGAAATCAGGAAGCGGCGCTCTTTAAAACCTGCGGGCCAAATTCAGACCCTTTCGGCCAGAGTCGCCGGCGCGCGCGCGCGAACGTATTTCGCCCGTCAAAATCTTTCATGCTTCGTCGGGCTCGTCCTATGCTATGGCAGAATCGAATTTGAAAGAGTTGCTCGGGCTGGTAGAAGATACGGCCGAGTACGCATCCTACCTTCGCGAGCTTGGCGTAGAGGGTACTTTGGAGCAGCCAGGCGCAGGGCAGTCGCCCGCAGCTTCCGCGCACGGCCGGACGGCCCGGCCCGTAAGCGAAGCGCCGCCCGCGCCGGAAAACATAGCGGCCCTGCGGCGCAACGCCGTGGCAGCCGAGCGGGCGGCGCGGCAAAGCTCAGCAGAAACGGCTTCGCCTTTGGCGAGGGCCGCTCAAGACTTGACCGAAGGGAGCGCAGCCCCCAACGGGTCAGAGCAAACGGAGATGGCTAAAAAGAAGAAATATCCGGACGCCGAGCCGCCGCCGCCGCAGGAGACTCTTTTCGGCACGATCACCCCGCAGGATGAGGAGAGTCTGCCCCGTTCCAGCGAGACGCTTGAAGACATCTGGAACGACATAGGCGAATGCATGCGCTGCCCCCTGTGCCAGAGCCGCACGCGCGTCGTCAATAGCGAGGGCAATCCGAAGGCGCGCTTGATGTTCATAGGCGAAGCGCCGGGCGCGGATGAGGACGCTACGGGGCGGCCCTTCGTCGGTCGCGCCGGTCAATTGCTCAACAAGATCATAGAGGCCATCGGCCTCAAGCGCGATGACATAATGATCGGCAACGTCAACCGCTGCCGCCCGCCGCAGAACCGCACCCCGACGAGCAGTGAGGCGGCCACCTGCAAGCCTTTTCTCTTGCGCGAGATCGCCATCATCCGCCCAGACGTGATCGTCGTCCTCGGCAACACGGCGATGAAAAATCTCTTAGACACCAAGGAGGGCATCACACGCCTGCGCGGCCAGTTCCAGGATTATCGCGGCATCAAAGTCATGCCGACCTTTCACCCGGCTTATCTACTGCGCGACCCCTCTAAGAAACGCGAAGCCTGGGAAGATATGAAAAAGGTGCGCGACTACTTGAATACAGTGACGAGCGAAAAGTGACGAGTGACAAGACGAAAAGCTTGTCCTTTGTTCGTCACTCCTCACTCGTCACTAATAACTGTCTTTATGCAGTCTTCTCTTTTCGACGAGAGTTCGGCGCAAGCCAAAGAAACGCTTGACGAGATCAACGCGGAGTTGTTGCAGCGCGCTCAGGCGATGCCGCAATTTGCGGAGCGCATCTTCATCTTTGGCGAAGGCTCCAGGGGTGCGCGCGTCGCCGTCGTCGGCGAATCTCCGGGAGCGCCCGACATAGAATCGGGCCGTCCGTTCATGGGCCCGGCCGGCTTGATGCTCGAACGCATACTCTCAAGCATCTCGCTCAAGCGCGAAGATTGCTACCTGACCAACACGGTCAAGATCATCTCGACGGGCGACGAGATGACCTCGGACGTACTAGCCTTCTTCACGCCCTACCTTCACCGCGAGCTGGCGGTCGTCCGCCCCGAAGTCGTTATCTCCTTCGGCAACACTCCGACCCGTGCCCTGCTACGCACGAAGAAACCGATCTCGCAGCTGCGCGGAGAGTTTCACGACTACAACGGCATGAAACTGATGCCCACCTTCAACCCCGCCTACCTGCTGCGCGACCCCTCCAAGAAGCGCGAAGTCTGGGAAGACATGAAAAAGGTGCGTGCCCTTCTGACTTCGGAGCGATAAAGGCTCAGGCGAAGCCGGCGCGGTTGCCCATGAGGGTCACGCACGACGGGTAAACGCGCCGGGGTTTGAGGTGTTACGGCGTGGTCGCTTCGTCGCTTTTGCGTGTGAGGCCACCGTCGCGCTCATTCTTTCGCGCGCGGGCCCGATCCTTCACTCTATTGAAAGTCTTCGAGCGGCGTCCATTGGCTTAGATTGCCCGGACTACAAGCATTGTTCGTCCTCTCGCAAACAAAGAAGCGTGTGATCGGATGCACTTCCCAGAGCGAGAAACGCCTGGGCTGTCTCGGAATCGGGTCGCTGGCATCTGAGTTGACGACGTGCAGGTTGTCGTAGAAAAGCCCGCCGATTGCCATCACGCGCCGCCGTTGCTGCTTGACCCGCCTGAGCTTCGGAATCGTCCAGCCCTCGGGGCGGTCTTGCGGAATCATCTCCACGACGATGCCCTGGAACTCCGTGTTGGTCGCCCTCGGCGCGAGCGAGATATGGAAGTCGTTATTCTCGGCCTCGGTGAAACGACAATTTACAGACTCGCCCGTGTTCGGGTGCGGGTCTAAGCCCCGCGCGAGGAAGCCGACGATCTTCACCAGGCTGCCTTCGCCCACGGTTCCGCTTGAAACGGTGAAGCCGCGCAGCGAGTCCCGCTCCTCCTGCGAGAGTCCCGATCCTTGATCTACGACCTCATCGGCCTGGTTTTGGAGCCGTCTGAAGTCTGCGAAGTTCAGAAGACGTGACGCAGTGCCGGTTGGAACATGGCGCTTCGCCTGGTTGAAGATCGCTTGCGGCGATCCCGGCTGCGCGCATCCGATGTTTTCACAGTCTTCAAGCGAATCCTCACACGGCGCACTCGAACTCGCCGCTGCTGCCGTTGAAGAGAGTGACGTATCGACGCGAATGTCACTCGCCGACACATAACCCTGACGCCCCTTCTCCAGGAGCACGCGAACGAAGCCTCCTCTCGCTTGCGAGTTGATGATGCGCACCCTGGCGCTGGGCTGAAGCACGCTGATGACGCGCTGGTTTGCAGCGGGTTTGCGCCGGACGCGCGTCGTCCGCTGCACGATTCCGCTTCGCAGCGTAATACTCTCGTCCTCTTGAGCTAACGCCAGGGCCGGGAAAAACATAAAGAGACAGAGAAGAGCAATCCTTGAGGGTCGGATTAACATATCTGCTTCCATCCTTTCAGGTGGGGGGTTCAAAAGTTAAAAGGCATTCATTCAATCGCTTCCCTGCGGTTGGGCTTAAATTCCGGTTGGGCCAGCAGGTACTCGATTGTAATTGCCGAGGTCACAAGTCGGCGGGTCAAAGGGTGAAACGTACTACCGTTGGGAATGATCGCGGGTTGAGTTATTTTCCTTACCTGCCGGGCTGGTCGACGAACAAGTCCGCCGGCGCTGAATAGGATTGCTAGAGAGTAGTTGCTTCCTCTTCCCCTGTCAATCATTATGAAGTGTGGGAACCAGCGCCTTTCGGCTAGCTGCAATCATTACTTCTTCACCAAACTGAATAGTAACGAAAGCACGACAGGTTTCATCCCTCAACCCGGAAATTCGTAACCCGAGCCCGCAATTACCTGTGGAGAACTTGCGAGCCCCCCGGTAAAAGCTTGTACGCTGGTCAGCGTGCCTCTCACCGCCTGAAAATGTTATTGCCGCTTCCTTCTTAAACTGATTCGCGGTAAGTTCTCTATCGTGCAGGGACACTCCGAAGCGGCCGCCAAATTGTCAGCCGCAGACGCAAGCAGCAACGCGACGAGAGCGCCCGCCCCGCAATATGCGGAGGTGGCCGTGCCGCTGCGCGTCATGCAGACTTTCACGTATCGCCTGCCGATGGCGCTGCGCGAGGAGGCGCGGCTGGGCTCGCGGCTGCTCGTCCCCTTCGGGCGCAAACGCATTACGGGTTACATAGTGGCGCTGCTGGACGGGCTCGACCCGGCCGGCGATTTGGAGGAAGCGGACATTAAGGAGGCGGAGGAATTGCTCGATGCCGAGCCGCTCCTGACGCCCGAGATTCTGGAGATCACGCGCTGGGTCGCAGAGTATTATGCCGCGCCCTGGGGCGAAGTCTTGAAGGCGGCGCTTCCCGCCGGGCTCAACGCGACCGTCGAGCAGATTCTTTCCATCACGGCGGAGGGGCGCGACGAACTGGCGCGCCTGTCCGTAGGGCGCACGGCGACGGCCAGGGCGCGAGCGCTTCGCCTGGTCGCAGATGAGGGCGAGCTGAGCTTGCGTCTTATCGCGCGTCACATAGGCGAAGCGAGGGCCTCTGCGGTCGCGCGCGAGTTGGAGCGCGCCGGTTGGGTCAAGCTCACACATCGCGCGCGAAGCGTTCTGGCCCGCGCCAAACGCCGCAAGGCCGTAAGGCTTCTCCCTCCCGAAGCCCACGCCGGGCCGGAGGCCGCGCGCTCGCTCTCGGAAACGCAGCGGCGGATCGTCGAAACGCTGATCGCGGGGGGCGGAGAGCTGGGATTTACAGACCTGTTGGAGATGGCGAACGTGAGCGCAGCGCCGATCCAATCGTTGGAGCGAAAGCGCGTCCTAGAAGTCTTCGTGCGGGACGTGCGCCGCGACCCGCTCGTCGGCGTGCGGCTTCCCGATATGGAAGAGCTGGATTTGACGGCGGCACAGGCGGCGGCGCTCAAAGAGATCGAAGCGCCGCTCAAAGACGGGCGCTACGCGGCCTTTCTACTGCACGGCGTGACGGGCAGCGGAAAAACCGAGATTTATATTCGAGCGATGAGCGCGGCGCTCAGAGGCGGACGCTCAGCGATGATGCTCGTTCCCGAAATCGCGCTCACGCCCGTCTTCTCTCGCCGCCTGCGCGCGCACTTCGGCGAAAGGGTCGCCATCTTTCACTCTTCTCTGACCACGGGCGAGCGTTTCGACGAGTGGAGCCGACTGAAGCGCGGCGAAGCCCGCATCGTCATCGGCACGCGAAGCGCCGTCTTCGCGCCCGTCTCCAATCTGGGTCTCGTCGTCATAGACGAAGAGCATGAGACATCCTATCGCCAGCAGGAATCGCCCTACTACAACGGGCGCGACACTGGCATAGTCCGCGCCTTGAAGGAACAGGCAGTCGTCGTTCTCGGCTCTGCCACTCCGTCGCTGGAATCTTTTCACAACGCGCGCAGCGGTAAATATCGTTACCTGCATCTGCCCGAAAGAATCAGGAATCGCGCGCTTGCTCGAGCCGAGATCATAGACATGCGCGAGGTCTTTGCCCTTCACGGGAAAGCGCAGGTCTTCTCGGATCAGCTGCTCACGGCCATAGAGGAGACGCACGCGCGCGGCGAGCAATCTATCATTCTCCTGAATCGTCGCGGCTATTCGAGCTTCGTGTTGTGCCGTTCCTGTGGCGAATCCATTCACTGCCCGAACTGCGATGTCACCCTGACCTATCATCGCAGCGAGATGAGCATCGTCTGTCACTATTGCAATCACAGGCGCAGCGCGCCGTCGCAGTGCCCTGCGTGCGCCGGGAAATTCATCTACTACGTGGGCGAGGGCACTGAACAGATCGAGGAGATTTTGCAGCAGAGGTTTCCAGGGCTTCGTATCGCTCGTCTTGACCGCGACACTACCTCGCGGCGCAAGCTCTTCGAGCGCGCCATAATGGAGTTCGGCGCGGGCGATCTGGATATGCTCGTCGGTACGCAGATGCTCGCCAAGGGCCACGATTTCCCGAACGTGACGCTCGTAGGCGTCGTCTCGGTCGATGCCGGGCTGGCGATGCCCGACTTTCGCTCCGCCGAGCGCACCTTTCAACTAATCACACAGGTGGCGGGCCGCGCCGGACGCGGCGAGCGCGCGGGCCGAGTGCTGATACAGACTTTTCATCCGAACCACTACGCGCTCAAACACGCCTGCGCGCAGGACTACGCAGGGTTCTACGCCGAAGAGATTCGCTACCGCCGAAGCCTCAGCTATCCGCCCTTTGTGGCGCTGGCCTCCCTGCTGGTTCACGGCGAGGATTTTACGCGGACGCAGGCCACGGCCGCCGAGATCAGGAAGGCGCTGGAGGAAGCCAACACGGAGCGCGCCTGCCGCATTCTTGGGCCTGCGCCAGCGCCCCTGTCGCGCCTCAAGGGCGAGCATCGCATTCAGCTGCTATTAAAATCGCGCAGCCGCCCGCAACTGCGCCAGGTCATAGATGTCGCGCTGGCGGAGGCTGCGGCGCGCGGCTCCGACCTGCGCAGCGTCAACGTGGAGGTCGATCCCATTAACCTGATGTGACCTTGAAAGGGTTGCGCGCCCGCACCTCGTTTGCGTTAAACTTCGCTTATGAAACTTGCAGAACTGGCAGAGCGTACGGGCGCGCGGCTCGAACAGGGCGACGGCGAGACGGTGATCCTGGGCGCGGCCGGACTAGATGAAGCGACGCCGGGCCACATCACCTTTCTCTCCAACCCACGCTATACTCCGCGCGTTCAAACCACGCGCGCCTCTGCCATATACCTGGGCGAAAACGTCCCCGTAAGCAGAGCCGAGATCGCCGTCCTGCGGGCGCGCGACCCCTACCTCGCGTACACGCGCGCGCTCCGCCTCTTTCATCCCGAGCCGGAGTTCGCCCCCTTCATACATCCGACGGCCTTCATAGACCCGACAGCACAGGTCGCCCCGGACGTGTGGATCGGCGCGTGCGCCTCTATCGGGCGCGACGCGCAGATCGGAAGCCAGGTGCGCATCTTTCCGAACGCGACCATCTACGACCGCGTGCAGATAGGCGCCGGCTCGGTCATTCATTCCGGCGTCGCGCTCCGCGAGGGCACGCAGTTGGGCATGCGTGTCGTCGTTCACAACAACGCCGTCATAGGCTCGGACGGCTTCGGCTATGCGAAGGACGAAGAGGGGCGCTGGCTGAAGATTCCGCAGGCCGGAGTTGTGGTCGTCGAAGACGACGTAGAGATCGGCGCGGGCACGACCATTGATCGCGCGTCGGTCGGCGAAACCCGTATCTGTCGCGGGGCGAAGATTGATAATCTGGTGCAGATAGGCCATTCCTGCACGGTCGGCGAAGACACACTGCTCTGCGCGCAGGTAGGCTTGGCGGGCAGCTCACACATCGGACGCCGCGTCATCCTGGCCGGTCAGGCGGGCGTCGCCGGCCACCTGCGCATAGGCGACGACGCCGTGTTGACGGCTAAAAGCGCTACCAGCCACGATGTCCCGGCGGGCAAAGTCATCTCGGGCATCCCGGCCTTCGATAACCGCGAATGGCTGCGCTCGACCGCCGCTTTCCGCCGCCTTGGCGAGATGCAGCGCACCATACGCGCCCTTGAGGCACGCCTCAAAGCGCTTGAGGAAGGCTCTTCAACTGCGCAAAGGGAAAATAGTCCTTGACAGTGTGATCGGGGCGCTGGCATAATCCCAATTGAAATTGGTTTTCAATTTCGCCCTTTTGACCGGCGCGATTGAGGCCGATCATCCAGGTAAGTCCCCACAAAGAGGTACAAGAAGAGTGCAAAGCGGTCGTAACGCCACGGTTCAAATCTTACAACCCCCTTCGGATGACAGCCGCGTGGAGGTTTTTCTTGAGTCGAATGATGATG
>DASQYE010000507.1:0-6576 GCA_035639355.1 Pyrinomonadaceae bacterium | reverse complement strand
ACGAGCATTCCGGCGTGCAGCTTCTGAGCGAGATTAAGCGCAAGCGCCTGATGGTTCCGGTCGTCGTCTCGTCCGACGAAGCGCAGCAGCCCGGCGTCGTCAAGGCTTTCAAGATGGGCGCGGTCAATTACCTGCGCACACCCTACGATAAAGAAGAGCTGTGCAACATCGTCGAGAAGACGCTCGCCTACAAGCTGCGCTTCGTTGACGATCTGAAAGTCCTGCCCTACGTCCACGAGAAGATAGAGTTCGAGCTGCCGAGCGATCTCTCCTTGATGAACGGCGTGCTCCAATACCTGATCGAGCGCGTCGCCAAGCTCGGCGTCATCAAGGCGGAACGCTCCAACCTCTTCATCGCGCTCGATGAGGCGTTCGTCAACGCCGTCAAGCACGGCAATAAGAACGATCCGACGAAGATGGTACGCATCACGGCCGAGCTTTCGCCGAAGGAGGCGCTCTTTACGGTCGAAGACGAGGGCGAGGGCTTCGACGTGCAGCAGATTCCGGACCCGCGCGATCCCAGTAATCTCTTCAAATCTTCGGGCCGAGGCGTGCTTCTCATCTATAACATCATGGACCAGGTCGAGTACAATGAGCGCGGCAATCGCCTGACGATGGTCAAGCGGCCCGAAGACTCGCTCGACTCGGACTTGATTGAAGCGCTCGGCACAGACGACAACCGCCATCACAAGCAGAACTGACCCGTTAGAGCCGCGAAACCTCCTCTCGGCATGGCGCTGGTGGCTTGGCCCGGCGGCGCTCTCACTCGCGCTCGCGCTCCTTTTCCGAGACCCTTTCATAGGCGACTGGGACGCGCTCGATTACACTGTGCTGGCGCTCAGGGGCCAGCCCTCTTCGATGGCGCTGGGGCGCTCCCTCTTTATCTTCTTCAATCACGGGCTGTGGCGAGCGGCGGACGCCCTCTTTCATCTTCCGGCTGCGGACGCTTACCTGCTTTTCAAGTATGCGGTCGTCCTGCAATGCCCGCTCGCAGTTCTGGCCTGCTGGACGCTGGCGCGCGACCTGGTGCGCTCTCGTGAAGCGGCGACGATCGCGGCGCTACTGGTCGCCACCTCTCCGGCCTTCGTCGTTTACGGCGGGCAGGTGATGACGGAGATTCCATCGATCCTGCTGCTCTCGGTCGCTCTCACGGTTCACCTGCGCGGGGTGCGGAGCGGGAGAGTGTGGATGATAGTGGTGGGAGCGGCGCTCCTGGGCCTGGGCGTCAACGTGCGCGAGACGGTCGCGTTCTACGCTCCTTGGCTGGTGGTCGCGCCTTTTCTCTGTGGGCCTATAAAAGTGGAGGGGCGCAGAAAGACGCTCCTGGCCGTACTGGCTTCGATCGTCTTTCTGGTCTTCGCGTTCGGCCCCTTCGCCGTGTGGTTTGCGAGTGATGCGGGCTTTCGGGCGTCATGGTACGGCTGGCGCGAGTCTATGCGTGCGGAGTCTGCGCGCCATCCAGTGGCGCTGATAAATGCGCTTCCCTTCCTGCTATATTTCTTTCTCGCAGCGCCGCTGGTCTTTTCAGCCCTGCCCTTGGCATTCGCGAAAGAGTGGCGCGAGCGCGGCCCCAAGTGCCTGCTCGCACTGGCGCTCGTAGGTCTCTTCGCCAACCTCCTGCTTATCTTTAACTACAGCACGGTGGTCAACTGGCGTTATTTTCTGACGGGGCTTCCGGCGCTGGCGCCCCTGGCGGCTAGCTGGTTGCTGCGCTGGCGGGCGGCCAAAAGAGGCGACACTCGCCGCGCCTTTCTGAGCATAGTATTGGCCATCATCTGTGTGACGGCGGCGCTAGGCATCTACGCTCAAGTCGCGGCCCGCGTCTATTTCGAGCGGCGCGTGTTGACCAGGGATTACATCGCGCGGCTCAGCCTCTTGCCGCGCGACTCGGTCGTCATCGCGGGCGGGCAGACGGTCGCCGTCACCTATTATCGAGGCATCGGCGCAGGACAATGGGACGCGATCGGCACGGGAGGCGGCTGGCCCGGCGCGCAGCTCGTCCCCACGATTGAAACTTATTTGCAGCAGGGTCGCCGCGTCTTTCTGGACACGGACACGCGCTGGTGGTCTGTGTGCGGCTGGCAGGCGGAGGAGACGCGCGCCATCGTCGCGCTCGAATCACGCTTCCGTTTCCGTCGCGTCTCGGACACGATCTTCGAGCTTAGACCGCCCGGCGATAATACGGCGCACGACGCGCCGAACCTGCAAAGCCTCCTGGCGGAGAATAGACCTGCCGATGTCAAGAGGTGCGCAGGAAGCGGGAGGATGAAGGGAAACGTTGAATGACGAACGCGCAGCGATGGAGGATTGATTCTGAATAATGGAAAGAGGATCGCTCTTTAACTCATCGCTCTAAAATAGATCGTTCATCGCAGGCGCGTTTATCATTAACACATCGCTCCGCGTTCATCATTTTCTCTGACGTATGCCTTACGAACTGTTTCTGGCGCTTCGGTATCTCTATTCGCGGCGGCGTCGCCCGCTGGCGCGCGTCACGGCGCTGTGCGCCATTGCGGGCGTCGCGCTGGGCGTCGCCGCGCTGATCGTCGCGCTCGCGCTCGGCAACGGCTTCCGCGACGAGATGCGCGACAAAATCTTGCGCGGCACGGCGCACATCACACTGATGCGCAGGGACGGGCAGGCCATCACGGACTGGCGCGCATTGGCGGCTCGCGTGCGCGGCACGAGCGGCGTCAGCGACGCGACGGCCTCCACCTACGAGAGCGCGCTTCTCGGCGGCGAGTCGGGCTCGGCCTACGCCGTGTTGCGCGGCGTGGACAGGGAATCGCCGCGCGCCCTGGAGGAGATTCGACGCTCCCTAGTCGCAGGCACGATTGAGCCTTTGCTGCGCGACGAGGCGGAGGCTCAACCTGACCCCGCCCCGGCCGCACGAGCGCCCGGTCAAAAGGCTGCGAGTGACGCGCGCAAAGATGAAAGCAGGGACGAAAGCAAGAATAAAAGCAGGGATGAACGAGAAGATGAAAGCAGGGACGAAAGCCCTGCCATTACATCATTCGATGAAGTTCCAAGCGAGGCCGCGCTGCCGGGCGTGATCGTCGGCGCGGAGCTGGCCGAGCGCACGGGCCTGCGCGTCGGCGACGTGGCGCAGCTGGTCTCGGGCGATGCGACGCTGACGCCCCTGGGCCTGGCGCCTCGCTACCGTCGTGTTCGCGTCGCAGGCGTTTTCCGCTCCGGCCTCTACGAATACGATTCGACCTGGATCTACATAGCGCTCCCGGTGGCGGCCAGCTTTGCCGGTCAGCACTCCGGTTCCGCTTCGGTCATTAGCCTTGAGGTCGCGGACATCTACAATGTTGCGGAGGTTTCGGCGCGTGTGCGCGAGAGCGTCGGGGGCGAGTATGCGGCCCTGGACTGGCAGGAGGCGAATCGACCGCTTTTCGCCGCGCTCGCGCTTGAGCGGCGCATGGGCCTCGCGATCATCACGCTCATCATACTGATGGCGACGCTCAATATCACTATGATGCTCGTGCTCGTCGTCGTCGAGCGGCGCTCCGACATAGCCATCCTCGGCGCGATGGGAGCGCGCGCGCGAAGCATCATGCTCGTCTTTATGATCGAGGGCGCGGGCTGCGGATTTGCGGGCGCGCTCGCGGGCGTCTCTCTGGGGCTCGTCACCTGTTTCCTGGGCAATCGCTACAGGCTCGTACGGCTGCCGGCGGACGTTTACTCGCTCAGCAGCATTCCCTTTCACGCGCGCGCGCGTGACATTGCGCTCTCTGCCCTCGCGGCCTTCATCCTGAGCTTGCTGGCGACGCTTTACCCTGCGCGGGCCGCCGCGCGCGTCCGGCCGGCAGAAGCCCTGAGGGAATTTTAGATTTTGGATTTTAGATTAGCGACCGCCTCTGATATTTGTAGCCGCCCTAACATTATGGGCGAGCGGATCGAAAAGCTTATTCATTAAACTCAACCGGGAGCATCAGCCAATCCAAAATCCAAAATCTAAAATCCAAAATCTTTTGTCGGTGAGCGATGTGCGCAAAGCTTTTCGTACGCCACGGGGGGCGACGATAGAGGTGTTGCGCGGCGTCTCGTTCGCGGTGGAGGCGGGCGAGATGGTGGCGATCATGGGGGCGTCGGGCGCTGGCAAATCAACGCTGCTGCACTTGCTCGGCGGACTGGATGTGGCGGACGGCGGCGAGATTGAGCTGGATGGCTTCGACATCGCGCGCGCCGGCGGCAGGGAGCTTGTGCGGCTGCGACGGCAGGAGGTCGGCTTCGTCTTTCAGTTTCATCATCTACTGTCTGACCTTTCGGCCGCCGAGAACGCGGCGATGCCGCTCCTCATCAATCGGGTGGCGCGGCGCGACGCCATGACGCGGGCCGCGCAGATGCTCTCGCGCGTCGGCTTGGACGAGCGCGTCGCCGCCGCGCGCATCGGTCTACTGTCGGGCGGCGAACAACAGAGAGTCGCCATCGCGCGCGCCCTCGTCACACGACCGCGACTGATCCTCGCGGACGAGCCTACGGGAAACCTGGACGCCCGCGCCGGCGACGAGACCGGAGCGCTGCTCGCCTCCGTCTGTCGGGCCGAAGCGACGGCCGTAGTCCTCGCCACACACAACGCGAGGCTGGCGCGTCTCTGCGACCGCCGCCTGCTACTGTCGGACGGGCGCTTGACTGAAGCGCGATAGCGTTGATTGACTTTCCGGCGCTCGCAGGCACGCCGCGTCAACGAAAAATAGTCTATCTTTTCCTCTCCACCGCATGATATAAAGTTATCAGGTCGCCCTCAAACGGGCGACTGCGAGTCTCTATCGCCCCTTCGTTCTCACGCCCGAAGACAGTTCCGCAAACGCCCTCCAAAGGAGTTCCAGCAAGTGAACAAGAAAGCTTTCTCGACGATCGTGCTCTTAATGTGCCTGTCCTTGATGTCGAGCGCGGCGCTCGGCCAGCAGCAGCAACGCCGCACCAGGCGCTCAGGCGGTCTGGATAACCTCTCTCTTCCGTCCACGGGCGCGTCCATAGCATCCTCCTCGTGGCGGGAATTCGCGCCCGAAGGAGCCGGATTTTCCGTGATGATGCCCGGCCTCCCCGAAGAGATGACGAAGAATATGACTCCGGGGCCGCGCTCGATAGAGATGCGCGAATACCGGCTCAAGGCGGACGCGAGCGAATACTTGATCGGCATCGCTCTGAATTTTCCAGCCGAGCTGATGCGGCAGCCCGGATTCGCCGACCAATATTTTCAGATACTTCCCACCCTCATGATTAAGTCCGCAGAAAATGCCAGTAAGCATTACTCGCTCGTTTCTCAACGCGCCGTCTCGTTGCAGGACTACGCCGGACGGCAGTTTAAGTTTGACTCGCCCGATTACACCTGCACGATGCGCGTTTTCTTAACCGACAAGAGCGTTTACGTCATCTCCGTCGAGAGCCTCAAGGCGGCCCCGCCCGCTGAGGGCGTAGAAAAGTTCTTCTCCTCATTCACGCTGAAAGAAAACTAGGGCCAAGCGGGTCATTCCCGTAGCGCCGCCGAAAACCTTCTCAGACTTTACCGACGCGAGCGGCGTCTTGCGCCCGGCGGCGCGCGACCCTCTACGCCCCCCGGCTCGTCCCCGGCCTCGCGGCCCACCGGCAACTCTTTTAGGCCGCCCCTCTTCTTCCTTTGCTATCATTAGGTTATAATGCAAAGGCCGGTGCGGAGTGTCGGACAACTCGATCCCACCGCGCGCAATCATACTGACACGTTCTTCAGCGGTATAAGGCCCCTATGTTCGAACGCTACACAGAGAAAGCACGTCGCGTCATCTTCTTTGCTCGTTACGAAGCGAGCCAGTTCGGAGCACCCGCCATCGAGCCCGAGCACCTGCTCTTAGGACTCATGCGCGAGGATAAGACACTGACGGGCCGATTCTTCCCCCGAGCACAGGTCTCCATCGAAGCCATCCGCAAGGAGATCGAAGGCAGAACACTGCTTCGAGAGAAGATATCGACGAGCGTGGAATTGCCACTTGCGCCTGAGACCAAGCGAGTATTGGCCTATGCGCACGAGGAATCGGATCGTTTACAGCACCGACACATCGGGACAGAGCATTTATTGTTGGGGTTGTTGAGGGAAGACCGTTCGATGGCGGCCGAGATATTGTACGAGCGAGGTTTGAGGTTGAATGCCGTCAGGGATGAGATCGCTCGCCAGACGGGCGCTGACTCGCGCTCGGCGCAAAAGAAGGACACGCCGCACCTTGTAGAGTTTTCACGCGACCTGACCGAAGACGCGCAGAACGATAAGCTCGACCCGCTCGTCGGCCGCGAGGCCGAGATCGAGCGCGTCGTACAGATACTTTGCCGCCGCACGAAGAACAATCCAGTGCTCATAGGCGAGCCCGGCGTCGGCAAGACCGCCATCGTGGAAGGTCTCGCGCAGAGAATCGTGCGCGGCGAAGTCCCCTCGTTCCTTGAGAATAAGCGTATCCTTTCGCTGGACTTGAGCCTGATCGTGGCGGGCACGAAATATCGCGGGCAGTTCGAGGAGCGATTGAAGCAGATCATGCGCGAGCTGATCGAGAACCCGCAGTACATCGTCTTCATAGACGAGCTGCACACGCTCGTCGGCGC
>DASQYE010000506.1:0-4571 GCA_035639355.1 Pyrinomonadaceae bacterium | reverse complement strand
AAGTACGAGAACAAAGAGACGAGCACGGGCTACGTAGTAGCCGCAGAGGTGGAGTTGATTTCAAACCGGCTGTTGGGCACGAACGAGCTAAAGGAAAGCGTGCTGCCATTGCTGTTGGCGGGCGAAAAGACCTCGTCGCTGCCGCCTTTACTGCATAGTCGAGTTTATGCAGACTTCCGGAACGAGCGGGCCTATTTCATCACGGCCTTCAATCTGATCCTCAGCCTCTATGGAATCGCTCCCAACAACACGGCCGTGGCTTACCTGCTGGAGTCGCTGCGGGAGTCGGAGATGCGATAAGGGGGGACATGTCTTGTTGACTCTCTTTTCCGAGCGCTGGGTGGGCCATGAGAATTGTCCGGCGTAAGTTTGGAGTTCAGGAGTAGCGACAGTGACAAGCGACGGATGACAAGATAGAATGAGGCTCTTGCTCGTCACTTATCACTCGTCACTTGTCACTGTCTTTTGATGCTCTACCGCTCGATTGTGCGCCCCATTCTGTTTCGCCTGCCGCCGGAGATGGCGCATGAGCTGGCATTACACTCGCTCTCGTTAGCGCTCTCGTCGGATTGGATGCGACGCCTCGCGGCCGGACGTTTCGACCGCGCTTCCTTCGGCGAGCTGCGCCGCTTCGGACTTTCGTTCAAGAATCCAGTGGGACTGGCCGCCGGTTTCGACAAGAACGGCACGGCCGCCGAGGGGCTCGCGGCGCTCGGGTTCGGTTTCGTAGAGGTCGGCACGGTGACGCACATGGCGCAGCCTGGCAATCCGCGCCCGCGTCTTTTCAGGCTGCCGCTCGATCGCGCACTGGTCAATCGCGCGGGCTTCAACAACGAAGGGGCTGCGACGGTCGCCGCGCGTCTGGCGAAGCATCGCCCCGATTGCGTGCTCGGCATCAACATCGGCAAGAGCCGGTCGGTCGAGCTTGAAAACGCCATCCCGGATTACCTGGCAAGCTTCGAGCTGGTACACACGCTCGCGGACTACATAGTCGTCAACGTCAGCTCGCCAAACACGCCTAACCTGCGCGAGCTTCAGCGCGCACGAGCGCTCGAAGCTCTGCTCAAGTCGCTGCAACAACGTAATCTTGAGTTGTCCGTTGGGCCAACACGCAAAGGGACGCCTGTACCGCTGCTCGTCAAAATCGCGCCCGACCTTGAGCAGCAAGAGCTTGAGGAGATCGTAGAGGCTGCGCACGGCGCGGGGCTCGCCGGCATCGTGGCGACCAATACGACGACTAGCCGCGCCGGTTTGCGCTCGCCCGCGAGCCTTGTCGAAGCGTGCGGCGAGGGAGGATTGAGCGGCGCTCCGCTTCGCGCGCGCTCCACGGAAATCATCGCCCGGCTGTATCATCTCACGCGCGGAAGGCTCACGATCATAGGGACGGGCGGAATCTTTACGGCCAGCGATGCTTGGGAGAAGATCTGCGCCGGTGCGAGCCTCGTCCAGCTCTACACGGGTTTCATCTATGAGGGCGTCGGAGTCGTCCGCAGAATCAACGACGGGCTGGCGGAGATCGTGAGACGCGAGGGTTTTCGTTCGCTGGACGAGGCGGTGGGTTGCCGCGCGGCCGAGCTGGAGGTGGCCTGAGAGATGAATGATTCGATCAAAGACAGGTTGATCGTCGCGCTCGACGTAGAGACGGGACGAGAAGCGCGCGAGCTTTTCGCACGCCTGCGCGATCATGCGGGTATGTTCAAGATAGGCTCGCAGCTATTCACGGCCGCCGGGCCGGGCATAGTGCGCGAGCTGGTGGCGGCGGGCGCGCGCATCTTTCTCGATCTGAAGTTTCACGACATACCGAACACTGTGGCCGCCGCGGGCGTTGAAGCTGCCCGGCTGGGCGTCGCCATCTTCAACGTGCACGCCCTCGGCGGAAGCGAGATGATGCGTCGCACGTTCGGTACGGTCGCGGAAGTCTCAGAGCGCGAAGGGCTCAGGCGTCCTCTTCTGATCGCCGTCACGGTGCTGACCAGTGCCGACAGCGCCGCGCTCGCAGAGGTGGGCCTCCCGGCGGACACTGTGGCGCTGGTCAGCAGGCTGGCGCGTCTGACCGAAGAGTGCGGGCTGGATGGCGTCGTCGCATCGCCAAACGAGATAGGGCTCGTGCGCGCTTGCGTCCGCAAGCGAGACTTTCTGATCGTCACGCCGGGCGTGCGGCAGGCGGGCGCGGCGGCCGACGATCAAAAACGCATTATGACTCCGGTCGAGGCCGTGAGCGCCGGAGCCGACTACCTGGTCGTCGGCCGGGCCGTACTCAAAGCGCCCGACCCGCAGCGCGCCCTAATTAGTATCCTTGAAGAGATGGCACAGGCCATCTCCGCCTAGACCTTTCGCGGCGGCTTCCGTGTGGCTGCTGAAAATGAGAGATGGTTCTTTGGTGTCGCGCTCGGCAACTTTTTGCCGTACACTCAGATGGAGTCCGACGCGCACCATGATTGCAGGATTTGTTCGTTAATGCGGTGGCGCTCGATATAACCCGACTATTAGCAGTATCATCAGGAACCTTGTTTGCCCCGGTGCGTGTACAATCGAGCAGGGCGCGAGCAGCATCTCGCTGTGTGCTCCGGTCTAAATAATTTGGTATCAAGGGGATTTGACGCTTGAATCGTCCGCTTACGGTTATCACGTCTTTTCTTATCTTTATCTTCTGTCTTCCGTCTATGGCCCAACGCCGGGAAACGGTCGCATCACTCCCCTTTTCCCGCGCTCCGTACCAGGCAGGCGAGCGCTTGACCTATAACGTCTCGTTCTCAAACTTCCCGACGGCCGCGCACGTAGAGCTTTTCAACGCGGGACGCGGAAACTACTTCAACCTCGAAGGCTTGCAGCTGCGCGCGCACGTCGAAACGACGGGGGTTGTCAATGCCGCGCTCTATTCCATCAACAACGACTATACGACCTACATAGACGCGGATTCGGGATTGCCCTACCACGCTCAACAGGTGATACGCGAAGGCGGGCGCACGGCCGACACCTCCAGGGATTACAACCTGCCCGTGGGCGTGTCGGCCATCCCGGCCCGCGTCACCTTCTCCGGCCCATACGATTTTCTATCGGCGCTCTATCGCCTGCGCGCCCTCCCGCTCGGTGAAGGCTCGTCCTATGCCTTCGTCGTCCGCCAGGATACGGAGCAGTACGAGATCGAGCTGAAGGTGACAGGCCGCCAGCTCGTCAAAACCAACGTCGGCTCTTTCAATACCATCGTCACGCGGCTACACTTCAGGAACAATTCGACCGCCGACAATTACAACATTCGCATCTATTTCAGCGATGACGAGCGACACGTACCCGTGCTCTTGACGGCGCGACACCATGCGGGCGAGATTCGCGCCGAGCTTGTCAGCTCCGAGCTGCCCAGCGCCCCGCCGCCGCCTTCAAACGTCGTCGAGCCCCCGAAGCTGGCCCAGCCTGCGAGGACTGTCCCGACCGCCGTCGCGCCGGGGGGTTCGGCGCTGCCGCCGGGGCTCCCCTTCTCCGCCGGGGAACAGTTGAACTTCAATATTTTTCTGGGCGGCACAACTGCTGCGGTCGGCAGCGCGACGTTTCAAGTCCGCCAGCGCGCAAAGTATTTCAACCGCGACGGGCTGCTGCTGGCCGTGCAGGCGCAGACCACCAACGCCGCGCAGCGTCTCTTCGTCGCCAACGACCAGATCAATACCTACGTCGATCCGGCGACGCTGCTTCCATTCCGCATCGAGCTGAACCTGCGCGAGGGTCGTCGCCGCACCACCAGGACTCTGACCATAGACCAGGAGCACGGCAACGCCGCGACCGATACGGGCACTCGCATAGAGATTCCGGTCGGCACGCACGACCTGGTTTCCGTCTTCTACGCGCTGCGCTCTTTCAATCTCTCGCCGCCGAAACGAAACGCCGTCTCGTTCCTCATAGAAGACCGCCCCCGCACGCTCTTTATAACCTCGCTCAAGCGCGAGACCATTGAGCTTGGCGGCCAGCGAATCCCGGCCGTACAGTTGTCGCTCACCACCGACGACCCGCAGAGCGATAAATACGCGCTCCGGCTGTGGGTCAGCGAAGACAGCCGTCGCTTGCCTTTGCGCGTCACGGCCACTACGCAGCTGGGCCCGCTGCGCGCAGACCTGGCCATCCTTCCGCTGACGCGACAATAAGGGCCAGGTCTTCTCCCCCGCGCCGCAACCGCCCGCAACAATGAAATTGAAATCTAATTTCAATTAGCGTATACTTCCGGTGGCTTTTTTTGAGGATGACCATGAGCGCTATGCCATTTGATAAGACTCGCAGTGATTCGTCACTGGCACACTTGCCGGTCGGCGTAGAGGCGCGCGTCATCAGCGTCAACGGATCGAGCGCCATCGCGCGACGCTTAATGGAGATGGGCGTCGTGCCCGGCGCGCCCGTTCGCGTCATCAAGACGGCCCCGCTCGGCGACCCCTTGGAGATTCGCGTGCGCGGTTATCACCTGGCGCTGCGGCGCATGGAAGCGCAGACCATCACGGTAACAGCAATCCGGGACGGCGAATGAGTAAATCTTAGAGCTGCCATCATGTTACTCGTCGCTCGCCACTTATCACTCGTCACGGTTTTAT
>DASQYE010000505.1:0-9275 GCA_035639355.1 Pyrinomonadaceae bacterium | reverse complement strand
CGCTTGCGCTCTACGAATTGGCCCATCTGGTTTCCGACCGTCGCCATCATACGGAGCATGTCTTCATCCGGCTGACGTATCTCCGGGCTGAAGAACTCTATGACGCCGAGCACACGGCCCCTGACCGCAAGGGGGAAGCCGACCGACCCGTGCAGGCTCTCCCTGCTGGCGACTTCGGCGCGCGGGAAATTCGCATCCACTGTCACATCGGCCACCCATGCGGGTTTGCTGCTGGCCCAGATGCGGCCGGGCAGCCCCTCGCCCGGCTTGAACGTCAACGCTCGGCTGAGCCCCACGAACTCGGCCGCCTCGACCGACGGCGCGTGCCAGATTTCCCCGCAGCGCAAGACGCCGGCCGCTTCGTCCACATGCCACAGCGCACCGAGCGTCCACCCGAGTGTCTCTGAGATTATCTGTAGAATTCGGGGAGTCGCTTCGTCGAGCGCGTTGGATTCGGAGAGCACGCGAGCGACCGAATATTGTGCGGCGAGGCGTCGCTCAAAACGCCTGCGCTCGGTGATGTCCGTGACGGTCGAGAGCACGCATTTCTCGCCGTTGAAAACGATCGTCTCGGCGGAGAGCAGCCCCGTGAGGACTTCGCCGCTCTTGACGCGAAAGTTGATCTCAAGATCGCGTATCGCGCCGTGCGCGACCAGCATCTCCCTGATACGCGCGCGGTCTTGCGGGTCGGAGTAGATGTTTATTTCGAGCGTCGTGCGCCCGATGATCTCTTGGCGGGCGTAGCCGGTCAGCCGGAGCAGGCTATCGTTAACGTCCAGCATGCGGCCTTCTGCGAGCGTGCTGATGCTGATCGGGTGTGGCGTGGCGTCGAATACCTTGACGAACAACTCCCTTGACGAGGCCAGCGCGTGATCCGGTTCGTAGGCTTGCCGTGTGCGGTAGGCTTCCAGGTCTTCCGCCCGAAAACGAAGGCTGCGACCCTTTCGCGTATGAGGGAGCGCGCCGGAGCGTGCCAGGCGATAGAGCTGATCTTTACTGATCGAAAGATAGCCGGCGGCCGCGCCCGCGTCCATCGTCCTAGAGTTCATGCAGTTTCGTCCAAAAGGGTTGGCATCAGCGCCGCCGATTATATCTTTACGGACGCTTCGCCCACTAGTGGTATCTTTCTACCGGGGGCTTTTAAGAATCGCGGGGCGTTGAAGCGCCTGCGTCGATTGTCGGGCGCGCAGAGAACGGCTAGACCCTCGGGCCCGTCCTACTGCGTCTTGATCGGATACCAGTAGGACTGTTCTTTGTCCGGGTCTGCGGACAGCTTCCAGCTGGCCCCTGTGTTGATGTTGACCAGGAAGGTATAGCGGACGCCGACCGACGATGTGACGATCTGGTAATTGACCCGGTCGAGGGACTCTGTTTTATCTTGCTGGTGGGGCAGCCGCCTGGTCAAAGCCCATGCATATTCCTCGTCCTTGGCCCTCACCAAATCCTTATTCTTCACCAGCTCGTAAACCGCTCCCGTGAACTTATCCAGCTTGAGCGTCGTCCTGATATTCGACTGGCTCTGGATAATCTCAAAGCGAGAATCGGGGGGCGCGCTAGTATTTTGAGAAGCTACGGCCTGAGGGCCCAAAGGCCCAATCTCCTGCGCCTTTGATCCGGCCGGGTAGAGGAACAGGGCCGCAAAGTAAAGTGCGATGACAACGTTATGCTTTATCTTCATAGCACTCGTGCTCAATCGGCGAGCGGTGCCGGTCGGACGCTCATCCTACAATAAGAGTAAAATTCAGGGCAAGGTCGAGCCCGCTCTCTCTCTCTCTGCTGCGGCCCCGAACTCGCGCCCGCCCGCCTCAACGGAATCTTTCTTGATTTTATAGAACACTTGTGCGAGTTTTGTCCGGTCGTCGCCCGTCATCGGAATAAAGTCTGACCATTCTCGTACGCAAAATAACGGCATGAAAATCTCTGTCAAGCGGCTCGGACACCTACAGCTTTCTATCCCTCCGGGCGGGGAAGATAGGGCGAGGCAGTTTTACGGCGGCATTCTCGGCCTCGAAGAGATAGAGAAGCCGGATGCGCTGAAGCCTGGCGGCGGCATGTGGTACTTAATAGCGGACATTCAACTGCACATAGGAATCGAGGATGGGCAAGGCAGGTCTAAGCGTCATCCGGCCTTCGAGGTTGAAGATTTGGATGCCGTCAAAAAGTATCTGCACGAGCAAGGGGTCGAGATAAGAGAAGAGGTTAGAATCCCAGGCGTCGAACGCTTCTCTCTCTTCGACCCGTTCGGCAACAGGATCGAGCTGTTCGAGGGGCGAGAGGAAGAGACCGCCGGCGCTCCTTGAAGCCGACCGGCAACCGCCGCCCGCTATTAAAGTAGCCTGGAGAATTTAGCTGCCCGTTGAAAACGGATCGGGCGTCGCGGCCGACTGGAACTCCTCCTGTTGATATGCTTGATTATCCGGAAACCATGAAAAAAAGAGAGCGCTCAGCGCCGGCACGAACGGCCCGCGCCATCCTGGCTTCATTATTGTTCATCGCCTGCGCGGCGCTGAACGTCCCTGCGCAGCAACAGCCCGCCGCTTATGCCAATCCGGTGATTGCGGGCGATTATCCAGACCCGTCCGTGATACGCACGGGCGCGGATTACTGGGCGACGACGACCTCCGGAGAGTGGGCTCCACTATTTCCCATTCTACACTCGCGCGACCTGGTCAACTGGAAAGTGGCCGGCGCGGTTTTCCGTCAAAGACCGTCATGGGCCGAGCGTAATTTCTGGGCTCCCGAGATCGTGGAAGATCGCGGTCGCTTCTTCGTCTTTTACACGGCGCGCAAAAAAGGCGGCCCGCTCTGCGTCGCCGTGGCGACCGCCTCGCAAGCCGCAGGGCCCTACACGGATCGCGGCCCGCTCGTCTGCCAGTCGATGGGCTCCATAGACGCGGCGACGGCGAGGGACGAGAGCGGCCAGTTCTACCTGATTTGGAAAGAGGACGGCAACAGCCGCAACCGGCCGACGCGCATCTGGGCCCAAAGGTTATCGGAAGACGGCACGAAGCTCTACGGAGAGAAGAAGGAGCTGTTGCGCAACGATGTCGCGTGGGAGGGAGGGGTCGTCGAAGGGCCTTTCGTCGTGCGGCGCGGCGGCTGGTTTTATCTCTTCTATTCCGGCAACGCCTGTTGCGGGCGCAGCTGTAATTACGCGCTCGGCGTGGCGCGCTCGCGAAAGTTGCTCGGCCCCTGGGAGAAGAATCCCTCGAATCCTATCCTGGCCGCCAACGAGACTTGGCAGTGCCCCGGTCATGGCAGCATAGTGGAGGATGCAGGGGGCCGCAGCTTTCTGCTCTACCACTCTTATAAGAGGACGGAGGATTTCGCGCAGATCGGGCGCGAGGCTTTGCTGGATGAAGTGGAGTGGAGCGCATCCGGCTGGCCCACGATCAACAACGGCAAGGGGCCGAGTCGTGAACGCTCTGCCCCGGCGACCGGCGCGCCGAGCCCTATCTTAGACGGATTCATCGACGATTTTAACTCGCCCAGCCTTGATGCCGGCTGGCAGTGGCCGCAGGGCAACGAACCCGTCATGAGAATCGAGACGGAGGGCAGCGCTCATCTACGGCTCGCCCCGAACGCCTCGCACGCTTCCGATCTCGCAGGCGCAGTCCTGGCCCGACCCACCACGTCCGGCGATTACGAAGCGACCGTCGTCATCGACACGCGCGCGATGAAGAGGGGGGCGCACGCGGGAGTCGCCGCTTATCAAGGCAACCGCGACGCGCTCGGGATCGCGGTCGGCGATGGAAAGATAATCGTGTGGCTCAGAGAAGGGAAAGGGCAAAAAACTGTCGCCAGCGCGAGCGCGCCCGCGTCGCCCATTGTCCATCTGCGTCTGACGGCGAGCGACGGTTATCTATTCCGTTTCGCCTTCAGCTCCGACGGCCGCGATTGGAAGAACGTAGGCGAGCAGGTCAACGGCAGCCACCTTGAGGCCATACGCATAGCCCTGACGGCGGGCGGCGCTAAAGAAGCGGTCGCCAGTTTCGATTCCTTTCGCATAACATCGAATTATAAGGATGACTTTAACAGGGGCCGTTAACACTAAAGGCGGCGTGATCGGGCCGCGCCGACGTGGCCCCTAAAGCGCCGATAACCGTACTCTCCTCTTAAAGGCTGGCCGTCCCGCTTCGTCACTTTCGGCCAAGTGTTTTGTCCCTCACGACGCCTTCGCCTTCGACCACTTTAATGTAAGTGTTGACGGGCGGGCTGGCGATCCTGTCCACTTTGCCGCTAGGCCAGCGAATCTCCACATTCTCTATTACTAGGGCGCGACCGATACCTAGAATCTCGCGCGGGTCGTGCGATGCCAGGTAGCTGCCGCCGCCCGTCTTCAAGCGGCTTCGCCTGACCCCTCCCGCCTGCCATGTGATGACCGCTCCGACCGCCGGCGCAGGACTCTTGGTCGAGACAAGCTCCAGACCAAGCCAGTTATTTTGACTGCCGCCCTTGTTGCGCAGCAGAAGCGGCGGCTCGCCATTGTTCGCGATGAGCACGTCCGTGTCGCCGTCGTTATCCAGGTCGCCGACCGCCATCCCACGCGCCGGAAAATCCCTCTTGAAGACCGGGCCCGACTGCGCGCTCACGTTCCTGAAGCCGCGTCCGGTATTCTCGAACATCAGCAGCGGCTCTCTATACTTGACGCGCGAGACCTGCGCCTCGATCATGTCGTCTGGGTGGCCGTTTGAGAGGAACAGGTCCGGGTCGCCGTCATTGTCATAATCGAAGAACTTCAGCCCCCAGCCGCTCAGCAGCCGCGTCGCCTGTGCTATCTCGCCCGGCTCGTCCGTAAAGGTCATGTCCTTCTCATTCCTGTAAAGGCTGAATAGCTCCTGATCTATGTTGGCGACGAAGAGGTCTTGCCATCCATCATTGTCATAGTCGGCCGAATCCACTCCCATACCGGAGCGCGCGTTGCCCGCCTCGCCGTAAGCGACCCCGGCGAGCAATCCACTCTCCAGGAACTTTCCAGACCCCTTATTGACGAACAGGAAATTGGCGACCGTATCATTGGCGACGAACAGATCCATCAATCCATCGTTGTTGACATCGGTCGCCACCGCGCCGAAAGACTTGCCGGGCGAGGCGGCTATACCGGACTCGCGGCTCGCGTCCGTAAAGGTTCCGTTTCCGTTGTTGTGAAAAAGACGGCTCGGCGTGGGCTTGAAGACGCGCGGAATGCAGTAGTATCTCTGCTTCTGAAGATTATCGCCGCAGTATACGTTCTGCGACTTATTATAAAAAACGAAGCTCGAAACGAAGAGATCGAGTCGCCCGTCCGAGTCATAGTCGAACCACACGGCGCACGTAGACCATCCTTCGGCGACCACGCCCGCCTTCGACGCCACGTCCGTAAAGGTCCCGTCGCCGTTGTTATGATAGAGATTGTTTCGCCCGTAGTTGGTGACGTATAAGTCCTGACGCCCATCGCCATCGTAGTCTCCGGCAGCCGCTCCCATCCCGAAGCCGCCGCCGGCCACCCCTGCCTGCTCCGTTACATCCTTGAAAGTCCCGTCGCGGTTATTGCGATAGAGCGCATTCTTGAGCGGCGCTAGAGGCGTGTAGAAATCCGCGCGGCCGCTGTTGACCAGGTAGATGTCCATCCACCCGTCGTTGTTGTAGTCGAAGATGGCGCAGCCCGGGCCGACCGTCTCCGGCAGGTATCGCTCCTTCGACCTGGCGTTGTTGTGAACCCATGTGATGCCGCTCGCGCTCGGCTGTATCTCTTCAAAAGTGACGGGCCCGCCGCCGCTGCCGCCCTGTGCGAGCGCGGGCGGGGCAGAAAAGCGCAACAGTAAAAGCAGGCTCAGCGCGATGGGCTGGAAGAGAGACAGCTTTCTGGACTTCACTAAAAATCTACCTTTCCGCGACCGCCCGGCACGACGTTCAATAATCCGGGTTCACCAATTTGGCCGGGCGCGGGTTCGATGCCGGAAATTTACAAAAAGCAGTTGAATTCAATTTTAAAGTTGGAAACCGGATGATAACATCATGGGCTCGTAGAGTGCGTGTGGACTTTCTGTGCGGCCTGGGCTTCAATACTGCCGCCCGTCCGTCAACGCGGCCCGGCCGGTGGAGTTTAGCATAGCGATAGTATAGCCCGTCTCCGACGAGAGGCCGTAGAGGGGCTTCGGCCCCGTGCGTGCCCGCTAAAAGCAGAAGTCGGCCGCTTCTTCGGCGGCGCGATGCTTGAGGATGAGCGTTTACCTTCTTCGGCGGCGATCAGATTTATTCGTAATGATACGGGTCAAAACATTATCGAGCATGAGAGGTCTGACGGCGTCGCTTTGCGCGGGCCCGTTATTCCGGGTCAATGGCGCGGACATGAAAAACGGTCGCGGGCTACTGAAAACATGTAAGCTGCTGTCGATCGTTCTATATCTCTCGCTCGCGTCCGTCGCGCCTTGCGCCGCGCAAGATTCGCAGGATTATGACCGCCTGGAACGAGCGTCGCAGTTGATACGTGAAGGGAAGCTCGCGGCGGCCGAGACCGAGCTTGACAGGATATTGCGCGCGGAGCCGCGCGAGCCTAACGCGCTCAACCTGCTGGGCGTCATACGCGCACAGCAGCAGCGCACGGACGAGGCGGAGCGGCTATTCACGCGAGCCATAGAGGCCGCGCCGACTTTGCTCGGCGCTCACCTGAACCTGGGTCGGCTTTACCTCGAAAGCGGAAACACGGAGAGGGCGCTCCGGGCTTTTACGGAAGCGAGCAAGCTTGCGCCCGATCGTCCGGATGTCAACTATAACCTGGCGGAGCTTTACGCGAAGCGACGCGATTACGGACGCGCGCTTGAGCTGCTGGGAAAAATCCCCAGGCCGCTCCTGGGCGTGGAGCATCTCTCGCTTGTGATCGAATGTTACCTGGGTCTTGGTCGTAACGGCGAGGCGCAGGCTGTTGCCGCTTCGCTTGAGAAGTCGGGCACACTTTCGCCGGACGCGACCGCCGCGCTCGCGACCTCTTTCGCCGAACACGCAATGCTGGACCAGGCCATAGAGATGCTTGAGGCCGCCAAAGAGAGAGCGCCCAATTCTTTCCCGCTGCTCTACAATCTGGGGACGAGTTATTACCGGAAGGGGGACTTGCGCCGCGCCGAGCAGTTCTACACGGCGGCGCTACGGGTGAAGCCCGACGACGTGGATACCCTGCGCGCTCTGGCCCGCGTGGCGCGAGCAGGCGGTGAGCTTGAGAAGGCGCTCGCCCAACTGATTCGCGCGCGTAAGCTTGCGCCCGACTCCGAACAGGTGCTCTATGACTTCGGATGGACGGCCTTGAACTTAAACCTGCTGTTCGATGCCTTGCCCGTCCTTGAGCGTCTCCACGGGCTGCGCCCGGACGAGCCCGGCTACTTGTACGCGCTGGGCGTAGCGCGTATCCAGAATGGCGAGGCGGCGCGGGCCGTAGAGACCTTGAACCGTTTCATAGAGTTGCGGCCCGAGGACAGCCGCGGCTATTACGTGCTCGGCGCGGCGCTCTACAGCCTCAAACAATACGCGCGCGCGCGCGCGGCGCTTGAGCGTAGCGTCGCACTGGTTCCATATGCGGATGCCGAATACTACCTGGGAATGATCGCCCATAATGAAGGCGACGCCGCACAGGCCGCGTCGTGGCTCGAACGCGCGCTCAAATCCGAGCCGAATCATTCGGCCGCGCGCACGGCCCTGGGGATAGTCTACGCCAGGCAGAAGAATTACCCGGCGGCGCGGGCCGAGCTGGAGCGCGCCGTCGAGCTTAACCCGAAGGATGCGACGGCCCCCTACCAGTTAGGGCTAGTTTACGCGCGCCTGGGCGAGAAGGCGTTGGCCCAGGCCATGTTCGCGACCGCAGATAAGCTGCGCGGCGAGAACCAGAAAGAAGAGACCATACGCTTCAGGCTGGTTGACCCGCCGAAATAGGCCGAACGGGCGGCCAGTCTCCCCACCGGGACTTCGGCCGAAGATCGGCCGACGGTCGGCCGGGGGCGAAAATCGACCGCCTTTGTGAACTTCCTCTTAAAAAGATATTGACAAGCACTGGCAGTCCTGTTATAAGCCAGACCATCTAGTTAAACGGTTACGTAAGCGCTTAAGCGCTCCCCAGGCCAGGTTCTCTTGCAAAGACAGGTAAGCTTCAATTCCAGTCATGGTCTGGGATCAGGCGGCAAAGTCTGCCGCCGCCCCCGGCGGCTTCTAAATTCGCCGGGCGTTAGTCTTGGGCAACGCTTTCCTTCGGGCACAAAAAAAGCTGACACCTGTTTTGCCTGGCACGTTGTCTCCCAGTCTACCTTTTCGACGGCAGTCGAGTTTCAGGAGGGGTCATGAATCATAAGCTTATCGCGCTCGCGCTCCTTACGCTCACACTCGTGTGGGCGTCGCCTGTTTTTGCTCAGAGCGACAGGGGCAACATCACCGGCACCGTCACCGATCCGAGCGGGGCTCTGGTCGGCAATGCCAAAGTGACCGCCACCAACCAGACTACGAACGAGGTGCGCGAGACTACTACCAGCGACCAGGGCAGCTTCACCCTTCCTCAATTGAAGGCTGATCCATACAGGATCACGGTCGAGGCGCAGGGCTTCAAATCCGCGACGCTCGAAAACGTGCAGGTCGCCGTACAGGTGACGCGCACCGTCGATGTGACGCTTGAGATAGGCGTCGTGACGGATGTCGTCACGGTATCGAGCGAGGCTGCTCCGGTCATTCAAACCGACAGCCCCGTGCGGCAGACCAACGTCACCGAGCGACAGGTGAGAGAGCTGCCGCTTCAAGTCAGCGTCGAAAGCCAGGGGCGCACGCCTCTCTCCTTCATCTTCCTGGATAGCAACGTCTCGTCTTCGGGACGAATCGGCGATCAGGAGCGCGGCACGAGCGCCAACCGCTTCAGGGTCAGCGGCGGCCAGGCGCTCGGCACGGAGATACTGGTCGATGGCGGCTCGACGCGACGCGCACAGAGCGGAACCTTCTTTACAGAAGTCGCTCCGGGGCCGAACGCCTTCCAGGAATTTACGCTCAGCACCAGCACCTACTCGGCCGAGTTCGGCAACTCTACTGGCGGCATCGTCAACTTTACGATCAAGTCCGGCTCCAATGAATTTCACGGCGAGCTTTACGAGCTGCATCGCAACGACGCGCTCAATGCCAACACACTATCGAGAAACGCGCGCAACGAGCCCAGGCTGATAGATCGCCAGCACGACTTCGGCTTCAACGTCGGCGGCCCCGTTTACCTGCCGCGATTCGGTCAGGGCGGCCCGTCGCTCATCAGTCTCAAGGATCGCACATTCTTCTTC
>DASQYE010000504.1:0-10804 GCA_035639355.1 Pyrinomonadaceae bacterium | reverse complement strand
GCCCCGGCTCGTAGGCCAACACCCTTCCGTTCAACTCGTCGGAGAAGAGCTTGTCGTGAAAATCCTTGAAGGGCCGGAAATCGGGCCGGGGAAACGGCGGCAAGTCGGACTGATCGTTATCATAAGCCTTCTGGCTGCCGTTCTGGCCATCGATGATCGGAATGTCCGTGCGACCCGGCACGACCATCATCCTGTTGAACCAGGTCTTTTTCAACCATCGCTCGTTGGGAATAGGGTCTTCCACCAACAGTTCGTCGCCCAGCTTGCGCAGTAACGTTCGCGCTATCTCGAAACTCTCCGGTTTTCCGTCTGCGGTCACGTTCCCGCAGACGACTATATAATCGACCTTGTCCATGCGGTCGTTCGGAGAGTTGTCATTTACCCAGCTTATCAGTTCGTCGAAGAGTTTTCCGGCACTGAGCTGAGGAGAGCCCGCCAGTATGTCGCTGATTTGGAGTATACGTATTAAGCGCATGAGGGAGACCTTCGATCCAGTCTGGACGGTCATCTGAAGCGTCTGCCGGACGACCGTTCGAGTCATGTGGTATGGCTACTGCGGGTTGCATTATATTAGATTCAAGGTCTTAAATGATAGCTATCGGTGTGGCGGGCACAACCGACCACAGCGAGCCCGTTGCGGGCCAAACGCGTCCGTGTCGGGATGACGTGACGATCTGAAAAAAGGGAGACCGCATGTGGCCTAAGTCATTCCAGGAACCTTTGCCACCCGAAGAATTAGATAGCGTGGACGGCGTCTATGCCTACATGGGCGGCAGAGTTATTCCGCTGCGCGAGGCCAAGGTGAGCGTCATGACTCACGCGTTCCTATACGGGACGGCGATCTTCGAAAGTCTGCGCGGCTACTTCAACCCGGACGACGGCGAAGTGTTCGTCTTCAGGTTGAGCGATCATAGCGAGCGCATGAGACGCAACGGCACGATTCTGAAGATGGCATCGCCGCCGGCCGAAGAAATCTCCCGCATCGTCATCGACGTGATCCGAGCCTGCGGCTATCGTGAGGACTGCTACATCAGAACCGTCCTATACAAGTCGGGTCTGCAATTTGGTCTAAGACTCTCCGACATGCACGACTTGACCGTGCTCGCCCTGCCGCAAGGTCGCTTCACAAAAGCCGCACGCCCCATCTCCGTGTGCGTCTCCTCCTGGCGGCGCATGGAGGATAACGCCGTCCCAGGGAGGGCGAAGATTTGCGGCGGCTACGTCAACTCGGCTCTGGCCAAGGCCGAGGCGCTCGATAACGGATTCGAGGACGCTATCTTCGTGGGCGAGAGCGGGCACGTGGTGGAAGGCACGGGGATGAACCTCTTCCTTGTGCGCGGCGGGCGACTGATTACGCCCTCAAGCTCTGAAAATATAGTCGAGGGAATCACGCGGGATACCATACTGGAGATGGCGCGCAACGAACTCGGAATAGAGGCGGAGCTGCGGCCCGTCAACCGCTCAGAGCTATACACGGCTGACGAACTCTTTTTTAGCGGGACGGCTTTGGAAGTGACCCTGGTCGAGTCTGTAGACAGGCGGGTTGTTGGCAACGGGTCGGCTTACCCTATTGCCGAAAAGCTGAAGACATTGTATTTCGATGCCGTGCGGGGTAAGAAGAAAGAATATGAGAAATGGTTGACTCCCGTGTACGGTCAGGGCTGACCTACCGCGGCTTGAATTAAGACGCGAGGGCGACGAGCTATACCCTATCGCTTACGAGCGTGACTTCGGAAACGTGGCGTTCAACGTTATTCGGGCGGACAAGATCACTATGAAAGCCGCGCTATTTGTGGTCGGCTGCATGGCGAACGTAAGGGGCGGAGTCGGCTTCTCGCCGTGCTCAGTCTCCAGCAATCTCCCGAACGAGATTTACCCGACAGGGAGGTGCGTAACCCCTGTTATTAGAACATTTGCATCTCAGCCGCATCGCCCTGAATATCGTCTAAACTTGGAGATCAGGAACAACTATTCCGGGCGCTCCCACATCAAACGTTGATGCTTATTCGCTGTGCGGTGTTGGGTAGTTAGCCTCACTCCCGCCGGCGTTTCACCCCCACACTAACAACCGGGAACAAACGTCTAGCAGAACAAGAATTTGCCTGCCCGGATGCAGGCAAATGTAGGGGATTCTTATGCGCAAACATACCCGCTCGACAAGACTGACTGGTCGGTTTAGGACGAAGGCGCTGCCTCGCAAGTTAAGATTGACTGTCGTGGTTTCAATCGTTTCTGCGCTTTTGTTGTTTGCCACCTTCCTCGCCACGGCTCAAACGGCCAATCATCCTAAGAAACAGGATATTGAATTTTTTAAAGGCAAGAAAGTGGCGGCCCGACAGGTGCTGGTGAAGTTCCGCAAGTCCGCCACTCGGCAGGACGTAGAAGAGGCCAAGAAGAACGTCGATTCCGACTTTGATAAGAAAGTTGGCGGCACGGGCGTACAGCTGCTTCGCTCGCGCAGCAAAGACACGGCTACTCTTATCAGCGAATTATCGGCGCGTAGTGATGTCCTCTACGCTGAGCCCAATTATGTGATCGGCGTTGCCGGGACTCCGAACGATTCGAGCTTTTCGGGGCTCTGGGGCTTGCAGAATACGGGCCAGGTTGTAGGCGGCAGCGCAGGCACACAGGGCGCTGACATTAGCGCCGCCCCGGCCTGGGACATCTCCACTGGCTCGCGCGCGAATGTCGTGGCCGTAGTAGATACGGGCGTTGATTATAACCACCCGGACTTGGCCGCTAATATGTGGACAGCCCCCGCCGCTTTTACAGTCAACATTGGAGGCCAGGCGATTCGCTGCGAGGCCGGAACGCATGGCTTTAATGCCATTACCAAGACCTGCGATCCGATGGATGAATACAATCACGGAACGCACGTAGCTGGAACGATCGGAGCGCGCGGCAACAACGGCGCGGGCGTGGTGGGCGTCAACTGGACTGCGAACATCATGGCCGTGAAGTTCATCGGTATTTCCGGCAGCGGTACTCTGGAAGATGCTATTGATGCCATAGAGTTTACGATTCAAGCCAAGGCCGCCTTCGCGGGCTCGAACGGGGCCAACGTGCGCGTGCTCTCGAATAGTTGGGGCTGGAACGGCGGGGCTTCGCTGGCCTTGCTCGAAGAAATCAAGCGCGCTGAAAGCTCCGACATGCTCTTCGTGGCGAGCGCCGGTAACGGCGGCAGCGATCAGGTTAGCGACAATAACGACGCGTCGCCTTTTTATCCGGCCAGCTATGACGCGCCGAGCGTAATCTCGGTGGCCGCGACGAATAACAGGGACGCGCTCGCTTATTTCTCCAATTACGGAGCGTCGAGCGTAGATTTAGCCGCGCCCGGCGTGGACGTGCTCTCGACGACGATGGGCGGGCTTTACGATTCCTGGAGCGGCACGTCTATGGCGAGCCCTCATGTTTCCGGGGCCGCCGCCCTGTTGCTCTCCCGCTGTTCGCTCGACACGGCTAATCTGAAGCGCACTCTTCTCAACAACGTCGATCCGGTCTCTTCGCTCGGCGGCATCACGACAACGGGTGGACGGCTGAACGTGAACAAGGCCATTCGTTCCTGCGTGAATCTGCCTGCGGCCCCGACCATTGAGCTGACGAACGTGAACGACGGCGACGTGTATCCGGTCTACTCCTACGTCACTATCCAGGCCAACGCATCGGACAGCGACGGCGTCGTCAGCCGAGTCGATTATTACGTAGACGGCAAGCTGATAGATACTGCGCAGGCTCCCCCCTACACGGGCCATTGGTACGCCACGGCAGTGGGCGAGTACACGCTGACGGGCGTCGCCACAGACGATACAGGCATGACCACAACGTCGAGCCCGGTCAAGCTCATAATCAACGAGACGATCATTCCCGAGCCGGAGCCGACGCCGACTCCAAATCAACCGCCGACCGTAAGCTTGACCAGCCCTTCGGCCGGCGCGGCTTACGATGCTCCCGTCACCATCAAGATCGGCGCAGATGCTTCGGACCCGGACGGCTCCGTAAGCAAGGTACAGTTCTACTCAAACAACCAGCTGATAGGCACTGCTGCCACGAGTCCCTACAGCATCACATGGAGCAACGTTGCCGCAGGCAGTTATTCGCTGCAAGCCGTCGTCACAGATAACGGCGGAATCACGGTCGGCTCGAACCTTGTAAACGTTACGGTCAATCAATCACCCGCATCGCCCGCTTGCGCCTCGCCTGTCGGTACTGTCGCGTGGTATCCGGCCGAGGGCAACGCCAACGACGCGCAGGTCAATCACACGGGCGCGTTGGAGGGAGGCGCTGCCTTTGCGCCGGGCAGGGTCGGGCGGGCTTTAAGCCTTGATGGGAGCAACGATTTTGTCTCCGTACCGGACGCAGACGATCTGGATGTGACGAACGACATCACGATCGAGGGGTGGATCAATCCCTCGAACATGAGCGGCGAGAGAGTCATCCTTTCCAAGCGCTCGCCGGGCGGCAACGACATTACCTACACCCTGCGCCTGGTCGGGATCGATAGCGGCGAAGCGGCCGGCAAACTGGAGTTCTCGACGAGGAGCGCGGGCGGCAGCATAATCGCGGCAGAGGCCACGGGCTTTATCCCTGCCAACCAGTTCACGCATGTGGCTTTCACGCTTCAGGGTTCAAGCTACAGCTTCTACATCAACGGTCAGCCCGCGGGCCAGTCAACACTCGGCGGTCTCATTAACCGCCCTGTTACTGCCGGACGCCTGACCATCGGCGCGAAAGAAGAGACGGCCGGCGCGTCCGGCTTCTTCGCCGGGAATCTGGACGAGATTACGCTCTACGGCCGCGCTCTCTCGACGGCGGAAGTCCAGACCATCTTTAACCAGGGCGGCGGCGGCAAGTGCAGCCAGGCCCCGCCCGAGATCAACATCGCCGACGTGGCCGGCAAGACCGAAGGCAATACGGGCACGTCGAACGCAGTCTTTAGCGTCACGCTCTCGAAGGCAAGCACGCAGACCGTCAAGGTAGATTTTCAGACGCAGCCCGGCACGGCCCAGCCCGGCGCGGACTACCAACAGACGAGCGGCACGGTTGAGTTCACGCCCGGACAGACGGCCAAAAGCATTACCATCCCGGTCGTCGGCGACACCGAAGACGAGCAGAACGAGACCTTCTTCGTAGAGTTGAGCAATCCGGTCGGCGCGGGCCTGCCGGACGCGCACGCGCAGGCGACGATCACGGACGACGACGCCGCGCCGGGACTGAAGATCGACAGCGTGACCGTGACGGAGCCTGACGTGGACACCATCGCCGCGAGCTTCACAGTCACACTCTCAGCCAGGACTTGGCAGACGGTGAAGGTCAATTACGCGACCGCCGATGGCACGGCTATGGCGGTCGGCACGACCAGCCAGCCGAGCGACTACACGGCCACTAGCGGGACATTGACTTTCGCGCCGGGCGAGACCGCTAAGACCGTCGCCGTCATTGTAAAAGGCGATACGAGGGATGAGGCGAATGAGAGTTTCAAAGTTTTGTTGTCGAGCCCCGTCAATGCGTCCATCACAGCCGGCACAGGCACAGGCACGATCGCGGATAACGACGCCGCGCCGAGCCTGCGCGTCAGCAGCCCCTTCGTGACGGAGGCCAACACGGCGACCGTAGCCAACTTCACCGTAAGCCTGTCGGCCGCGAGCGGGCAGACGGTGAAGGTCAATTACGCCACCGCTAACGGCACTGCCGTAGCGCCCTCAGACTACGCCGCGAAGGCGCTGACGACCCTGACGTTCATGCCCGGCCAGACTACGCAGACGGTTTCCGTAACCATCGCCGGCGACCAGTTGGACGAAGCCGCCGAGAACTTCAAGCTCGTGCTCTCCAGCTCGACGAACGCGACGATAGCCGCGGGGACGGGAACCTGCACCATCACGGACGACGACCCGCCCCCGTCAATCACTATCAGTAACGTCACGGTGACGGAGCCTGATAGCGGGGCCGTCGCGGCCACTTTCCTCGTCAAGCTGTCGGCGGCGAGCGGGCAGACTGTCTCTGTGAAATACGTGACGGCAAACGGCACGAGTTGGCCGGCAACTGCCGGAACCGACTACACAGCCGTCGCGTTGACTACACTAACATTCCTTCCGGGGCAGACCGCTAAGAGCATCACGATTCAGGTCAAAGGTGATCTTATCAAGGAGAAGAACGAGACGTTCTTCGTCAACCTCAGCGGGGCGCTCAATGCCACCATCGCTGATAATCAAGGTCTGGGTACTATTACGAACGACGATTGAGAGGCGAGTCTTAATCCTTCACCCTATGAGAGCGGCGGTCAATCCTTGGAGTTGACCGCCGCTCTCTTATCCCTACAGGGGAACGTAATAGAGCGTCACCGTAGGCCAGCGACTTTTATTTGAACTCACAGAAAATATTCTCCCAAACTTCTGGCAACCTTTCGTCACACTTTTCATCTGATAACTTTACACTTCTGATAGTAGACCTCCCCCCTCAAATTTTTCGCCAGCCATAAACTTTTAGAGCCTTGAACAATATACTCGCCCAGGCAATGCTCTATATTCCTACGACAAAGGATACGCGCACTCGCCCGGTTACGGGTTTTCCAACCCGATCCGCAGCTATTATTCATTACCGGCCGATCTTACTGTAGCTAAAGGAACCCACATCACAACAGACCTGTGATGACGGGTTAGCAAGAACACAACCTCTGCCGCCACCCATGCAAGAAGGATGCACAGCCATTCACACGGCGCATCCGAGCGTGTATTGCGGCCCACGGCTTTAACCATCTACCTTCAGGAGCTTTCTTCATTATGCATTTTATCCTCACTTCCTCGCCCTACTACTTCTCGCGCTGCTTTGCCGCCCTCGGTCGCCACATGAGCCGTACCCTCTGCCTCGCGCTGATCCTCGCCATGCTCTCGGCCACAACACCTGCCGCGCCGCAAGTTATCACCGGCCTAGCCTCAGAGTGGCGCGTGAGCGCCCTCTTCTGGCTACACCAGAGCGGACTCGCCCTCCTTATCAAAGATGTCATGTCGGGCAAGCGCAGCAGACCCCTTGCAGGACAGCAGGAAGAGTCTGAGGAGCGTCAAGCGCAGGTCTCTCGCATAGAGGTATATCCGGGAGATGTCACGCTCAGAGTCGGTCAAAGGGCCATATTTTCAGCCGTCGCATATGATTCCGAGGATAACGCCATCGGCGGTATTCGCTTCACCTGGCGGGCTTACGACGAGCAGAGAAGCCGACCGGCCCCTGTCTCACCGCGAGGCGATTTCAAGGCTCGGATTGCGGGCAGCTTCACCGTCACGGCGGAAGCCTCAGGGCAGCAATCACAGGTTAAGGTAACGGTATTGGAGGGGGAGCGACGTGGGCGCAACGATCAGGTGACGACCAGGGAGGTATCGACGCGCGATGTGCCGGCAGCGGAGGTGTCGTCGAATGGGAAGAAGGAGCGAGGCCAGATGCTCACCTCTCACGCGCGCCTGACCCGGCCAAATAAGACGGCCAAATCGTCCCTGACACGCGCGGGTTTCGCCGCCGCTCCCGCAGCCGCCGCCGCGTCGCTGCTCACAGAGAGCTACTGGGATGATTCAAACTATACTTCGGCCGATGATCCAATCAACCAGGTAGGGAATGTTCCCGGCGCGCCAGCAGACGGCGGGGCTGGCAACGGTAACTTTCAGTTGACGGCTCCCATGCTCGGCCTCGCCGGTCGGGGCATGGATTTGTCGCTCGGTCTTGCCTACAACTCTCGTCTCTGGAACAAGGCGGGCTCCGAGATCAGCTATGACATTGATCGAAGCTGGCCCGCGCCCGGTTGGAACTTGGGCTTCGGCAAGATTCTAGGCATGGGCGTTTACAACGGCGGTATGCTGGTGGACGCCGACGGCACTCGCCGCAGCTACAACGGCACGGTGACGATTGGGCCGAACAACGCTTACACGGACTTCGTTGGTCACACCACGGATGGAACGTTCATTGACTACAAATATCACACGGGGCTGGGCGGCGCGCTTACCTATGCCGAGGCCAGGCACCCCGACGGCACAGAGATCATATACAGCGTGCAGGGAACGCAGGGGATGTACCCGACCCGCATCACCGATAGAAACGGCAACTACATCACCGTCACCTATCGCAACAACACTGGGCCAGAGATTCAGACCATCACGGACACTCTGGGCCGCGTCATCACCTTCTATTACGACACCAATAATCTACTGACGGCCATCACAGCACCGGGACTGACCTCCGGCACGACACGCACTCTTGTCCGTCTGCACTACAAGACGCTCACGCTGAACTATGCTTTTTCCGGGTTGACCGCGCGCACGCGCACGACGACTCCCTATGTGCTGGATGCCATCTATTACCCTGCGACGGGCACGGGCTACTGGTTCGGAGACACAGACTCATACTCCTCATACGGGATGATAGCGAAGGTGGAGGAGCAGCGAGGGATGGTCTTCTCTGCCGCGTCGCTGACAGTGCAGGGGACGGTGACGCAGGGGACAGTGTCGCGGACGAGCACCTATGCTTATCCACTGACGCCGAACTCGACGCTGACGGATGCGCCGACGTATGCGAAGCGGACTGACACCTGGGACGGGATGGACACGGCGGCTGTGGAAACCCTTTTTCTTGTGCAGCAGAACGCGACGCCGAGGCGTGTGGAGATTACGCTGCCGAATCTGACGAAGAACGTGCAGCTCTCTTACAATGCAGCGAACCAGTATAACGACGGCATGGTCTATCAGAACGAGACCAGGGATTCCGCTAATAAGCTCTTGAGCAAGTCGACCACGACAACGGAGGTGGGCGCTTACGAGTCTGCGCGACCGGCGCGCGTTGAAGTGACAAGTGAGCTGAATCAAGTGACGACCACGGAGTTCGATTACGGCACGTCTTACAACCAGGTGACGGAGGTTCGGGACTACGACTACGGCGGCACGGCGCTGCTCAGAAAAACATTATTGCAGTACGAGACAGCAACGGGCTATACGAACCGTCATATCCTGAGCTTACCCAAGTTGGTCGAAGTCTATGCGGCGAACGGCACGACCAGGGAATCGCGCACCGAGTACATCTACGACGGTCAGACTTTGACCGACACGCCCGGCGTCGTTCAGCACGACGATGCTTTCAATCCCTACGCGCCTGAGTACCTGGTGGCCGGACAGTGTTCGCCTGGTGATTGCGTGTATGGGCAGCCGTGCCCGCCAGAGTGCGAGCCTGATTACTACACTACCGATTATGACCCGGCGACCGACTATCGCGGCAACGTGACGAGCGTCAAGACCTATGCTGATGCCGTCGCACTCACAGGCCCCGTCACAGAGACGCGCCGTTACGACATAGACGGCAATATGGTGACGGCCTCCACCTCTTGCTGCGAGCAGACCAGCCTGAGCTACACGTCGGCGACGCAGTACGCCTACCCGACCTCGCAGACTCGCGGCTCTGCGACGGACGCGACCAAGCAGGTGACGACGAGTGTTACCTACAGCTTTAACACGGGGCTCGCGCTCACGATGACCGATGCCAACGGGCGCACGACGCAGACTACTTACCTGGCGACGAACCTCAGGCCCCAGAAGACTACATTTGCGACCGGAGCCTTCACTAACTTTACTTACAATGATACCGCGATGACGGTGACGGAGACGAGTTATCTGTCCGGGGGGACTGTCATCGCCAGCAGCAACGTCACGCGATTGGACGGCATGGGGCAAGTCTGGAAGAAGGAGGCGTTAACGAGAGAAGGCGGCGTAGATAAGTGGGACGTGGTCGAGACGCAGTACAACAACATGGGGCATGTCTGGAAACAGTCGCGCCCCTATCGGGCCGGAGTCGATACGCCGCTCTGGACGGAGAACTTTTACGACGGGCGCGGGCGCATAACGAGATCGGTTGCCCCCGACGGCAGCGAATCTAAAACCTTCTACAACGAGACGACCAGGCCGGCGACCGCCACAACTGCCCTGGCGGGGCCGGGGGAAACGACCCGTGCCGTAGACGCATGGGGCCGAGAGCGTTGGGCACGAACCAATTCGCGTGGCCTACTGGCGGAGGTCATAGAGCCTGACCCGGCCGGAAACGGGCTGGTTCAGGGCACAGGCGCGAGCGCCGCGAGTCTAGTGACCACATACGCCTATGACACGCTCGGTAATCTGACGCTTGTCACACAGGGCTCTCAGCAGCGCAAGTTCGACTACGACTCTCTTGGCAGAATGACGCATCAGAAACTGGCCGAAGCAAACGCCACGCTCAACGCTGCCGGAACCTATGTCACAACGGGCGGTCTGTGGAGCGATGTCTTCACCTACGATGATCGTTCCAACGTCATCTCGCGCACCGATGCGCGCGGCGCTAAGACCATCTTCACTTACAACAACGACCCGCTGAACCGCCTGCAATCCGTCTCCTACAACACGACGGGCGCGCTTGACCCGGCCAGCGCAGTGCTTGCGACGCCTACTACGACCTACACCTACATGGCGACGGGTGATCGTACCCGCGTTGACACCATAACGACCGCTGGCGTGAGCACGGAGAACTACGACTACGATACGGAGGGCCGTGTCAGTGTCAGAACCTTGACGATGACGGCCCGCGCCTCGTATCCGCAGGCGACAGATTACATATATGACACATTGGATCGCGTGACGGACGTTCGCTATCCTGCTCAGTACGGGATGACGGGTTCGCCTCGCAAGCTGGTGCATCATGACTTCGACGTGGCGAGCAGGTTGAGCACGCTGAAAGTGGACGGAGCGATCTATGCTTCGCAGCTTGTTTACAATCCTTCGAGCCAGACCACCTCGTTGAAGGTGGGAGC
>DASQYE010000503.1:0-3375 GCA_035639355.1 Pyrinomonadaceae bacterium | reverse complement strand
CGCCCGTAGCGCAGACGACCATAGCCGGGCAGACGTTCGCGTGGTCGCAGGGCATCATCCTGAACCGGACGTATGCGACAGGGACGAATCTGATTACTAAATACCAGAAGATTTACGGCGCGGGCGCTCTGCTCGGCGACGGGGTGCAGGTTTCAAGCGGCGTCATCTTCGGCGATACGACGATGCTCTCAAGTGGCGTCATCTTCGGCGATCAGATAACGACGAGCAGCGGCGTTATCTTCGGCGACGGCACGCCGTTCCTGAGCGTCAGCGTCTTGCTCGGCGACGGCGTGATCTTCGGCGACGGAGTGATCTTCGGTGACGGAGTTATTTTCGGCGACGGGGTGATCTTCGGCGATAGCGTCCTGCGAAGCGACGCCGTTACACAGGCGATGTCCGCCGCGACCAACGGCGACGCCGTTTCCACAATCGATGTAGAGGTCGATACGGGCGTTGACTACGTGGGCTACTGAGCGTCCACACTACCGATTCTCCATGCGTCAACTGGCGGTTAACAGGTTATCAATCGTAAGGAGTAGCGAGATGCCCCAATCCGTAAGACGAAAAAAGATGATCGCCACTTCGCGACTGATGCGGCACGGGGGCGCAGGCTCTTCTACCATCCAGCGTCTCACGGATGAGCAGGAGACCGAGGCGCTCAAGTTTCTAGCATCGCGCTCCGTAGACACTCTCTATATGACCGGCCTGATCCACGACAACGGCCTCGACAGCCCTTTCAATCGCGGCACGTTCTACGGCTACCGCGACGGCGCTGGCCAGCTTCAGGGCGTCGCCCTGATCGGTCACGCGACGCTGGTCGAAACCGAGAGCGAGGACGCGCTCTCCGCCTTCGCCAGGCTGGCGCAAAGCTGCGCCGAGGCTCATGTGATCGTGGGCGACCAGGAAAAGCTAGGCCGCTTCTGGAAATATTACGCAGAGGGCGGGCACGCGACGCCGCGACTGATCTGCCGCGAATTATTGTTCGAGCAGCGCTGGCCCGTCGCCGCGTTCGAGCCCGTGGAGGGCTTGCGTCTGGCGACGCTCGACGACCTGTTGCCGGTGATGGCCGCGCAGGCCCGCATGGCCGAGGCCGAGAGCGGCGTCAATCCGCTCGCAGCCGATCCGGAAGGGTTTCGCCTGCGCACGGCGCGACGCATAGAGCAGGGGCGCGTGTGGGTCTGGTTTGAAGACCGTCGATTGATCTTCAAAGTTGACATCATGAGTGAGACGCCCGAGGCGATCTACCTTGAAGGCGTCTGCGTTCACCCGGAGGAGCGAGGCAAGGGCTACGGGCTGCGCTGCATGTCACAGCTCGGTCGCCATCTTCTGTTGCGCGCCGGTTCCCTCTGCCTGCTCGTCAACGAGCAGAATAAGGATGCGCAAAGGTTCTTCTTCAAGGCCGGGTACAAGCTGCGCAACTGCTATGACACGATCTTCCTCGAACAGCAAACGAGCTGAAAAGCGTCCTGGACAAATCCTTTTCACGGAGGAGTAGAAGAGAATGAGCAGCAGGCAACGTTTAGTCAAACCCTTCATGCGGATGGTCATCGCGGCTGGCGCAGCCGTGTGTCTCTTCTCGGCGTATCATCTGCCGGTGGCCCAGCTGGATGTGCTCTTTTTGCTGTTGGCCCTCTCGACCGTCGCGGTCACTTCGGGCATCGCCGTTCAGATGCCGGGCGTCAACGGTCGCATCACTCTCTCCGAAACCTTTATCTTTCTGACGATGCTGCTCTACGGCGGCGAGGCTGCGATACTGCTGGCGGCGGCCGACGGCGTGCGCTCCTCTCTACTGATTAGCAAGAAGCCGGTCACGATCTCCTATAACGCGGCGCTGCTCGCGCTCTCGACATTTCTGACCGTCTGGGCGCTCAGGTTCTTCTTCGGCAACGTAGTCAATATCACGCGCGGGGAATTCTCGGCGCCCTTCCTTCTGGCGGTCTGCGTGATGGGGTTTGTGCAATACATAGGCAACTCGGTGCTCGCGGCCGTGGCGCACGCCTGGAAGACAGACCAAGCAATCTGGCAGGTGTGGAGCAAATATTGTTTGTGGGCCTCGATCACCTATTTCGCGGGCGCGTCGGCTGCTATCTTTACCGCCAAGCTCATAGGCGTCCTGGGCTTCTACGCCATCATCGCGACGACGCCCGTCATCGCCATCGTGTACCTGACCTATCGCACGTACCTGAAAAATCTGGAAGTGATGGCGGCCAAGGCCAAGGCGGAAGCGGCGGCAGCGGCGCAGGCGGAAGCGGCAGCACAGCAGGCCGAGCAGGCCGAGCGGCATGTCGCCGAGCTTAATCACTACATCGCCGAGCAGGATCGCATACGCGAGCAGTACACGCAGATCGAGAAGATGTCGGCGCTAGGCGAGTTGGCCTCGGGCGTGGCCCACGACTTCAACAATACGCTCGCAGGCATTCTAGGCCGCGCGGAGCTTCTGCTTATGACCCGCGACGCCGCCAAGATTGAGAGCGGCCTGCGAATCATCATTAAGACGGCCAAGGACGGCGCGAAGACCGTCAAGCGTATCCAGGACTTCGCTCGCCAGCGCCGCGACCACGATTTCGCGCCGCTCGCCGTCGATCAGCTGCTCTTCGATGTCAGCGAGATTACGCGCCCGCGCTGGAAAGATCGAGCCGAAGCCTCTAACGTCCACATCAGCCTTGAACTTCAGATTCGCTCCAACGCCCTTATCATGGGCGATGGCTCGGAACTGCGCGAAGTTTTGGTGAATATGGTCTTCAACGCTGTCGATGCCATGCCTTCGGGCGGCACTCTCACTCTATCCGCAGAAGAGGTCGAAGGCTCGATCGAGATCGCGGTTTCAGACACGGGCACAGGGATGAGCGAGGAGGTACGCTCTCGCATCTTCGACCCGTTCTTTACGACAAAGGGTAAGGCGGGGCTGGGTTTGGGGTTGGCCGTCAGCTACGGGATCATACGCAGGCACGAGGGGACGGTGGAGGCCGAGAGCGAGGTTGGGCGAGGCACTACTTTCAAGATCAGGCTTCCGATCGCAAAGGGCGCGGCCAAGCTCCCGTCCACGGGAGAGCTGATCGTGCCCGCGACGCTGCCAGCCAACTCGAACCGGACGAAGATTCTGGTCGTCGATGACGAAGAGTATGTGCGCGAGCTGTTGCGCGATATTTTGGAGAACGAGGGCTACCAGGTCGTGCTCGCGGACGGGGGGCACGAGGCCCTTGCGCTGTTCGAGGTGATGAGCTTCGACGCGGTCTTCACGGACGTTGGGCTGCCGGGGATGAGCGGGTGGGAGCTTGCCCGCGCGATACGCGAGCGCGACAGGCTTCTACCGCTGGCCGTCGTGACGGGCTGGGGCGAGGCCGTCGGGTCGAATGAGCAGAAGGCGGCGCAGGT
>DASQYE010000502.1:0-4332 GCA_035639355.1 Pyrinomonadaceae bacterium | reverse complement strand
GTCCATGTCGAATTTGAACAGGGAGCAGCGATCGACATTCAGGTGCTTGCCCAATTCCTCTACGGCCGAGCGGAAAATCTCGGTCGGGTCGAGCGAGTGGCGCACTGCTCCCGAGATATGATTGATAAGCGCCTCGCGTTTGACCTGTTGGGCCAACGCCTGGTCGGCTCTCTTGCGCTCGGTCACGTCGCGCCCGATGCCCTGCACGCCGACCGCCTTGCCGTCCTGGTATATAAGGCGCGTGCTGACTTCCAGCGAGACGCGGCGTCCGTCCTTGGCGTTAATGTCCAGCTCGTAAACCGTGGAGACATCCTCCTCGCTCGCCTTGCGCGCGATCATCCCGCGCGCCTTCTCAATGTGCTCGGGCGCGACCACCTGCGCGATGTTTATCTTCAGGGCCTCGTCGCGCGTGTAGCCCGTAATGCGTTCGCCCGTCTTATTGAGCGAGGTGAAATTCCCCGCCATGTCGTGCGTATAGATGAGGTCGTTGGCGTTCTCGAAAAGGTCTCGGTATCGCTTCTCGTTCTCGCGCAGAGCTTCTTCCGATTGCTTGCGCTCCGTGATGTCTCTGACCACCGTGCAGAGCACCTGCTTTCCGCCGAAGGAGACGCTGTTGACGCTGATCTCGACATCCACCAGCGAGCCGTCACGGCGGCGGTGCTGCCGCTCTCCTATGAAGTGATAGCCGGCGGTCAGTACCTTTCCGATGTTCTCATCTATGCTTTCAAGGCTCGCTGCCACCACGTCGTAGAGCGTCAGCTCCAGAAGCTCGGCGGGCGAGTAGCCGAGCAGGTTGCAATAGGCAGGGTTGGCTTCGAGGAGGCGCTTGGTCTCGATGTCGGCGAGAAAGATTCCGTCCGATGATTGCTCGACCAGCGCGCGGTATCTTTCTTCGCTCTCGCGCATGGCCTCTTCGACCGTCATGCGCTCTGTAATGTCGCGCACCACTGCGCGCACGCCCGAGGGCTCGCCCCTGCCGTCTCGCACGAGCGTTATTATGGCTTCCAGATAACGCGCGTCGCCTTGTGCATCCTTGAGCTGGTGCAGCCTGCGCAGAGGCTCGGCGGGCGCGCTCCGGCGGGTTTCCGATATCTCCCCGGCGGCCTCCTCCGCACCGATCAGCTCGCCCAGAGGTGCGCCCACAAGCTCGGCGGCGGGCCGCCCGAAGAAGCGCGCTCCCGCCTCGTTGATGCTGGTGACGGTGCCATCCATGTCGCGCGTGTAGATGATGTCGGTCGATTCCTCTACGATCTCGCGGTAATGGCGCTCGACGCGATGGCGCTCGGTGAGACGCGCCACCTTGACCAGCAGCTCCTGGCGGCGAAAGGGTATCTGAAGGTAATCGTCAGCGCCCGCCACCAGGCCGTCCAGGCTGTCTCCCTCTCCGGTTCTCACGGCGCTCATCAGCAGCACGGGCACGAAGGCCGTCCGTGGGTCTTGCCTGAGACGATGGCAAAGCTCGAAGCCGTCCATCAGCGGCATCACTACGTCGCTGATGATAATGTCGGGCTCGACGACCAGGGCGAGTTCCAGGGCGCGGCTCGCGCTCTCGGCCGCGACTACCTTGTAGTTCTCACGCTCAAGGAAGACCGTCAACAACTCAAGCACACTCGGCTCGTCATTGACAGTAAGGACAACGGGGCGTTTGAGGGCAGTATTCATCTTCGTCACAGGGACTTCGATCGCCGTCCGTCTGGCCAGGCCGGAACGTGAGAGAAGGACAACAAGGTCTCAGGAGGCGTCTGCTTGACTAAGCGCGTGGGGGTTAAACTTCCAATATTTGCGCGCCGGGCTAATCGGTGCACGCTCGCCCGTAGGAGAGAGAGTCGTTTTGCAGGCGAGGAAAAGCGTTCAAACTTTTGGCTGCTTCACCGGTCGGCTCGCCGGGGCTGGGCGCAGACAAGCCGCTCGCAGAGTATAACAAAGCAAAAACGGGCTTGTCACGTAGAAACTGGGAGATGAGGACGGGCAGAGCGAAAAGCCTTAGAATATTGGGTTTCAGAGAGCCACCGGGAGCGCTCGATCGCGCGCCCCCTGGGCGGCCCCTTATTTTTTGGCCGCCGAAGCTTTGGCGAAATAGCCTTGCCTGTAGGTCAGGCGCAGGTTCTTGCGTATCTGCGGGTTGGCGACCTCGATCTGGACGCGACGGTACGAGCCGTCACGATTCTTATTGGTCGGCGAATAGGCGACCAGGTATTGCGAGCGCAACTCTTCCTGAATCTGCGCGAAGGCGGCGCGCAAATCCTGTTCGTCGCGCGGGAAGAAGGCCCGCCCGCCCGTGCGCTCCGAAAGCTTTTTGAGCCTGCCTTCATCTATGCCGCCATAATACTCGTCGCCGATGCCGATGCTGTAAATCACCGCATCGGCCCTGACGGCGCGGTCGATCGCTTCGTCCATCTTCTTCTGGCTACTGGTATCGAAGCCGTCCGTGAGCAGGATGATGGCGCGCCGCGTCTTGTCTGAGGTTTGCGTCAGCACCTCATCGGAGACGACCCAGATGGCGTCCCAGATGGCGGTTGAGCCGGCCAGGTTCTGATTAGTGCCGGAGATGGGCGGAGTTCCGACGACCCCTCCGCTGCCTGAGTAACCGGAGGGCGGCACGAACTCGACACGGCCTATGGCGCTGCGGACACGCGACGCGTTACTGGTGAGCCCCTGTTCGAGAGTCGCATCGCCCGTAAATGAGACGATGGCCATTTCGTCCTTTTCGGGGCGAAGCACGGCATCTACGAAGGCGCTGGCGGCAGCCTTTTCTATCGGAAGAGTCCTTTCCTCCGAAGCGCTCGTGTCCATCACTATGGCGAGCGAGAGAGGCAGATCGGTCTGGCGCTGGAAGGTGAAGACCTCCTGCGGCTGGCCGTCTTCAATCACGCGTATGTCTTCCTGTTTGAGGTTTGTCACAAATCGCTTCTGCTTATCGACGGCCGTGAAAAGGATATTGGTCAGGTCGGTTTCGACGCGCACGACATCTTCATCCTGTAGCGTCGTTTCATCTTCGCCCTGCGCGGCGGGCTGCTGCGAAGTCTGCTGTGGCGATTGCTGCTGCTGCGGCGGCTGTGATGGCGGCGCATCGGTGGAGCGTCGCTGGCGCGTCGCGTTCTCCGTCGTCGCGGGGCTTTGCTGCTGCTGCTGCGCCCGGACACTTCCGGGCAGAGCGCCGCCGCCGGAGGCGAGCGCCGCGATGAGCATTAATGCGAGAGCGAATGTGAGCTGCCTTTTACTGAACATTGCAATTCAACCGCCGATCCATAGTGAAAGCAGGGGCGCTTCGGAGAAACGGTTTCCGGTCTCAGCCAGAACCCCTTAAAGCCATTTTATTGTGACGCCGTGACGCTGTCGCTGGACGCCCTGTAGCCACGCCTCGTTCGCACCTTCATGCCATCGCGCCCCGGCGCGAGCTTGACCTCTACGCGACGGAAGCTTCCGTCGTAGCGGTCGTTGCTGGGCTTGTAGGTGACAATATACTGCGAGCGCAGTTCCTTTGAAATCTTGGTGAAAGAGCGTTCGAGCGCGAGCACATCGCCGGTGAAGAAGGCCGTGCCGCCCGTCTCGGCCGTCAGTTTCTCAAGATCACGGTCGCCGCGATCCGATACCTGTCCGGCCTCGACGCCGGGAACCGTGCCGGAGAATCCGGCCTTGGTCGAGATGGCGAAGATGGTCGTCTCCGTGCGCTGCGCTATGTCTATGGCGTCGTCGAGCGTGGCGCGGCTGTAAGTATCGTCGCCGTCTGTGATGACGACGATCACGCGGCGTCCAGGCGCGGTGCGCATCTTCTCGTCGCAGAACTGCCAGATCGCATCGTAGAGCGACGTGTGCTGGCCGGGCTTCTTGACGCTGTCAACGGCGCGGTCGAGCAAATCCAGCTTGTCCGTGAAATCCTGTCGGAGCGTAATCTCGTCGTCGAAGGTCATGAACGCGGCCTTGTCTTTGCGAAGGCGCGTCACCGTGTAGATAAAGTTTTTCGCCGACTCCTGCTCGAATTTCAGCTTCCCGGCGGTGGAATACGAGGTGTCCATCAGGACGCCCACATAGACGGGAAAGCTCTCGCTCTCGTCCGAGAAGGTCTCGATCGTCTGCGGCTTCTTGTCCTCTGTAATCAGGAAATCGCTGGCCGTCAGGCCGGAGACGAACTGCTGCTTCTTATCGAGCACGGTGATGGGCAGGCGCACGCGGCGAATAAAGACGACCTCGCGGCCGGGGTCTTGCTCATTGGCCGAATCAGTCCGGGTCGCGGGCTGCTGTGGGGTCTGCTGTGGCGATTGCTGCTGCTGCTGCGGACGCGGCTGGCCGTGCGCTTGCGTGCGCGGAGCCAGCGCGCAGAGGCCCGCTGTT
>DASQYE010000501.1:0-4544 GCA_035639355.1 Pyrinomonadaceae bacterium | reverse complement strand
AGTCGCTTTCCATAGGGGTGGGCGGCGGGATGGGCATCCTGATGCTCTTAAACGTGTGGGGCGTGATCTGGCCCGCGCAGAAGCGCATCATCGCCTGGACTCGCGATAATGCGGCGAACGGAACACCGATTCCGCCGGAGGCCGCCGGGCTAGCGCGCCAGGCATTTTTGGCCTCGCGCACCAATGCCTGGCTCTCTCTGCCGATGCTGCTCTTCATGGCGCAATCGCACGACTACGCCTTCTTCGCGGGCAAGTAGTACGGAAAGGCTTTTGCCTCCGAAGAGCGTCGAAGGGTGCAGGAGGTCGGGCGATAGAGTCGAAGCTTTCAGTGTAAGTCGAAACCAGTGCGGGTCGAACCGAAACGCCGCTCAACGAGCGCGCGCGCTTCTTCCCGCACTGGTTTTTCCGTCTCGCAACGCTTATGCTTTAGGCGCTCGATCTATTCGTTACGGTTGCAAGCAAAAGTTCGAGCGATACTGTAAGGATAAATTCGCAACTCTTAAACGACCATCGGTGAGAGAGGGTCGCGTCGCCCAGGGGGGGCGCTAATGCGAAGGAGGTAAGAGAATGGGCTTCGACACTTTATACCAGCCCAAGCAGTTTAATCTGAGCGGGCTCAGAGGCATCTCAGACCAGACGCTTGAGATGCACTTCAAACTCTACGAGGGCTATGTTAAAGAGACCAACAAGCTGACGGAGAAGATTTCAGAGTTTCTGGCCGACGGCCGTGTTGACCAGGACGAAATGCCGGCCTACTCGGAGCTGACGCGTCGCCTTGGCTTCGAATACAACGGCATGGTGCTTCACGAATACTACTTCGGCAATATGAAGCGTGACGGCACGGGCGACCCAGACAGGAACTCGCCTTTCTTCGCGGCGGCCGAACAGAGCTTCGGCAGCTACGACACCTGGAAAGCGGATTTCGTAGGGGTGGGAAAGATGCGCGGCGTAGGCTGGGCCATCTGTTACCAGAACCCCGCCAATGGTCGCATATCAAACCATTGGATTACCCTGCACGAGACCGGGAATGTTTCCGGCTTCACCCCTGTGCTGGTGATGGACGTGTGGGAGCACGCCTTCATCCTCGACTACAAACCGGCCGACCGCCCCAAGTACATCGAAGCGTTCTTCTCCAACATTGACTGGGCCGCAGTCGCCGAGCGTTTGAAGAAGGACGAGGCGCGGCCACACACGGCGTAAGCCTGAAAACAATGGGCGACCATGAGCAGGATTTTGTAAAGACCCGTCGCAAGGTTTAAAGGGCGAGCCCGAGCGGGCTCGCCCTTCTGATTTGGCTCGCCCCGGTGGTTCTATCTGTTTCATCCGATCTACTGTTTCTCGCCGCCTGATGGCCTTCGGTCTCTTTCCATTTATGCTATGCTTCTGCGCAAAGTCTTATTCAAACTTAGAGGAGAGATGAAATCTATGAAGCGCATAACCCTGTCTGTAGCTACCCTCGCGCTTAGTCTGGTGGCGCTCGCGGGCTGTACGAGCGCCGATAATGACAATTCGCACACGACGGCGACGACCAACGTGACGCCCCCAACAGCGACGCCAGCGACGCGGAATCTCACTACGGTCGAGCGCCCGCAGAAGATCAAAGATCAGACGCAGGCGCGCGGCGAGCAGGATGAGGCCAAGCCCGTGCTCAGGTTCGTAGAGCCGCGCGAGGGGGCGACCATCACGGGCTCGACCGTTAACGTCAAGCTGAATTTGAGCGGCGACCTCAAAGGATACCAGCCGCACAAAGACCCCGCGTCGGGAAAGGGAAATCACATACACGTTATCCTGGACAATCAGCCCTACGAGGCTTACTACGAATTGGGCCAACCGTTCGAGCTGCGCAATGTTTCCGAAGGCAAGCACACCCTTCGTGTCTTCGCATCGCGCCCGTGGCACGAGAGCTATAAGAACGACGGCTCTTTCCAGATGGTGACGTTTACGGTCAAAGGCGGCGGCGATGCGTCAAGGCCGACGACGACCAACAGCGGGCAGGTGATGGCTAACAACAACAACAGCGCGACCAGGAATGGCAACGCGAACAGCAACACCTCGACGGCGAACAGCAACGCGGCACCGCCGCGCGAGGGCAAGGACGTGGCCGCCAGCACCGCCACGGACGTTGACCCAAAGAGGCCGCTCCTCACCTACAGCCGACCGAAGGGCGAGTACAAGGGCGAGGATGCAGACCCGATCATGATCGACTTCTGGTTGACGAACGCCAAATTGCAGGGCGACGGCGGCGAGTATCGCGTGCGCTATGCGGTGGACAATGGCGAGGCCAGGTTCATAGACAAGTGGGAGCCCATCTGGCTGACGGGTTGGACTAGCGGGGCGCACAAGGTCAAGCTGGAGCTCGTAGACAAAAGCGGCAACGTCGTTGCCAACGGAGACTACAACTCGACTACGCGCGAGATCATGGTCGCCAAGTGACGGGCCCGTGAGTGGAAAAGACCTTGGATGAATGCTAGGCGACGTGTAAACGCCGCCGGGCGAGCCCATCTAATACTCTAAGGTGAGGGCGCGCTGCACGTAGGACGGGCCCCAAAAAATTCACTTCGCGCCCTGTTTCTTCGCGGCCCGTTTGGGGGCCGCTTTTTTCTTCGCGCCACTCTTCTTTGCGGCACGCTTGCGCCCGCCATTTTTGCGCGCCCCCGCTCCGGGCATCATCCTTCTCCTGGTGTGGCCCAGCAGCTCTTCGGTGATGTCTACGCCGAACAGCTCCTTGACCTTGTGCGTCACGGCGGGAAGGATGTAGCTCTGGCCCAGCGTAGCCAGCCCGTCAAAAACTGTATCCGTAAAGTCGTCCGCTTGAGAGCCGCGCCGGCGGTGCGAGGAATGTCGGTCGCCCTGCCGCAGGAGCGCCATGCTGTAGCCGACGGCGAGCCCGACGGCGACAGCGCCGATACCCCAGACGAGAGGGTTTTTCTGGAACTGCTCTTTCCAGTCGAGCACTTCGCCGACCGTCTCTTTGACCGTCTCGTATTGTTCCGACACGGTGTCCTTAATCTCGTCCACGGTCTGCGAGATGGACTCGCGCGTCTCTTCCATGCGACGCTGGAGCGCCGCCTTGCTCGGAGTATCTTCCCGGACTTCCGTGAGCGCGGACGCCCTTTTCCTTTCAGCCATATTCTATTCACCTTTGATGGAAACGCTTCTCTGCGGGCCGAAGACGACCCCGGTCGATCTACGGCGCGGGCGCGAAATGATAAAAGAGGGGGCACGATTTGTTAATATAGTTCTTCCCATGAGCCTCTTCAACACAAAACGGGCCGCAGCGCCCGCCGGATCGGTTGAGCGCAGCCGACTGTTGTTCGACGCGCTCGCGCGCGAGGCCGCCGCGTGCCGGCTGTGTCCGGCGATGTGCGAGAGAACGGCTGTGCTGAGCGAGCGCAACGGGCCGCTCGGCGCGCGTGTGATGTTCATAGGCGAAGCGCCCGGAAGACAGGGCGGCGACCGCACACGCGTTCCCTTCTCGGGCGACGCTTCGGGCCGCAACCTTCAACGCTATATCGATTCGATCCGCCTTGCGCGCGAGGCGATCTTTTTCACCAATGCGGCGCTCTGCAACCCGCGCACGCCCTCTGGCGCGAATCGCACGCCGACCAGAGCGGAGGTCAATAACTGCTCCGGCTTTCTGCGCCGACAGATAGAGATCATAGGCCCGCGCGTTATAGTTACGCTCGGAGCGGTGTCGCTTGCTGCGCTCAAAAGCATTGAGTATCATGAGCTGACCCTGAAAGAAGCGGCAGGCAAAATCTTTGAATGGAGCGGGCGTCTGCTCGTGCCGCTCTATCACCCTAGCCCGCAGGTGCTCGCTTCGCATCGCCGCGAAGCCGAGCAACTGCGCGATTACAAAGCTCTGTCTCAAGCGCTCAGGCGCGCCGGTCTGACGGAAAAGCGGGGGACAGGTGTCGGGGGCCGGGGGCCGGTGTAAAGCTCTTGCCCGGCCCCCGGCCCCCGACACCCGATAAAGCAATGAGTGAAGCAGCCGAAGAGATCACTATTCGTAAATCGCCGCTCGACGAGACGCACATGCGACTCGGCGCTTCTATGATTGAGCGCGACGGCTGGCGGCTTCCGTCCTCTTACGGCGACTGCTCGGCCGAGTACATTGTTGTGCGTGAAGGGGGCGCTGGCCTGATCGATCTCTCCGCGCGCGCCACCATAGAGGTGAGCGGCGCGGAAGCCGTCCAGTTCCTCAACGGACTCGTCACCAACGATATGAAGACGCTGGCCGATAGTGCCTGGATGCCCGTCGCTTTTCCGAACGCGCAGGGACGACTCGTAGCCTTCGCTCGCATCCTTCGTCGCGGCGACGCTTTTCTCTTCGACGCGGAAGCGGTCTCGCACGAAAGGCTTTTCAAGACGCTCGAACGCTTTACGCTCGCGGGAGATTTTCGCGTCACGGACAGGACGAGCGAGACGGCGCAGCTTTCTGTGCAGGGCGCGGGCGCGGCCCGCGTGGTCGGCGCTGTGCTCGGAGCGGAAGCGGCAAGCGTGGAGCGCGGGCGCGTTGTTGATGCCCTTCTGGGCGGCGCGAG
>DASQYE010000500.1:0-4021 GCA_035639355.1 Pyrinomonadaceae bacterium | reverse complement strand
TCGCTGCTCTTCCTGATGTCGAAGGCGGGCGAAGTGCAACCTCTCATGCGCGCCATCGAAGAGCACCCGAACAGTGAAGTGCGCCTCGCCGTCGTCAAGCTGCTCGCGCTCTCGGGCCAGCAGGATATATTGCCTGCCTTTCGTCGTCTGGCCGTGCGCGGCTCTCTGCCCACGGAAGTCCGCTCGGCCGTCATGGAAGCCATTTACCAGATCAGCAGCCAGACATCCACAGACACCTCCCCTGTAGCCTGAAATACAGGTTGAGGTTCAGATTAAGCAAAGCGGAACCGAAACAGGATGGACAGGATAGACAGGATAAAGCAGAAAACATTCTCTCTCTTTTTATCCTGTTCATCCTGTCCATCCTGTTAATTTCTTCCCTCCGACCTAAACTGAACCTCTACTGAAATACAGTGGCGAGTGACAAGTGACTTGGTGACAAGTTAGAATCTTCTTTCAGCTTGTCACCAAGTCATTTGTCACTCGTCACTGTATTTTTATGCCATTTCAATTACGTTCGGAATACCAGCCACAGGGCGATCAGCCGCAGGCCATAGAGGCGCTCGTGCGTGGCCTGGGCGACGGCGCGAAAGATCAGGTGCTTCTGGGCATCACGGGCTCGGGCAAGACCTTCACGATTGCGAGCGTCATTCAGCGCGTCCAGCGCCCGGCCCTCGTGCTTGCGCATAACAAGACCCTGGCCGCACAGCTCTACCAGGAGTTCAAGACCCTTTTCCCCGAGAACTCTGTCGAATACTTCGTCTCTTACTACGATTATTACCAGCCCGAGGCTTACGTCCCGGCCTCTGACACCTACATCGAAAAGGAAGCGACGATTAACGACGAGATTGATCGTCTGCGGATGTCTGCGACGCGCGCGCTCTTTGAGCGGCGTGACGTGATCGTGGTCGCATCTGTCTCCTGCATCTATGGGCTCGGTGACCCGGACGCTTACTATGGCATGCTGCTCTTCGTAGAGCCGGGCGCGCACCTGACGCGCGACGCGCTCCTGCAAAAGCTGGTCGAGCTGCAATACGAGCGCTCAGACATAGAGTTTGACCGTGGGAGCTTTCGCGTGCGCGGCGACACAGTCGAGATTTATCCGAGCTACCAGGATCAGGCTTATCGCATAGAGCTGTGGGGCGACGAGATCGATTCTGTCTCGACCATCGACCCGCTTCTCGGCGAGGTCTTGCAAAAACACGAGTCGCGCCTGCCCATCTACCCCAAGTCGCACTACGTAATGTCGAAGCCCACGGTCAAGCGCGCGATCAAAACGATTCGACAGGAGCTTGACTGGTGGGAGCCGAAATTGATTCAAGAGGGCAAGCTGGTCGAGGCGCAGCGCCTTCACCAACGCACGATGTACGACCTTGAGATGATAAAGGAGATGGGCTTTTGTCGCGGCATTGAAAACTACTCGCGCCACCTGACGGGCAAACCTCCGGGCTCTCCGCCGCCGACGCTCCTGGACTACCTGCCGCGCGACACCATCATGGTCGTAGACGAGTCGCACCAGACCATCCCGCAGCTCGGCGGCATGTTCAAAGGCGACCAGTCGCGCAAGCGCACGCTCGTCGAATACGGCTTTCGCCTTCCGTCGGCGATGGACAACCGGCCCCTGAACTTTGAAGAGTTCGAGTCGCGCATCGGACAGACCATCTATGTTTCGGCCACGCCTGGGCCCTATGAATTGACCAGGGCGGGCGGAGAAGTCGTCGAGCAGATTATTCGCCCGACGGGCCTGACCGACCCTATAGTCGAGGTGCGGCCCGTCAAGGGCCAGATCGATGACCTGCTCGAAGAGTGCCGCCTCCGCACGGAGCAAAACGAGCGTGTGCTGGTCACTACGTTGACCAAGAAGATGTCGGAGGACTTGACGGAGTATTTCGCAGAGGTCGGCGTGCGCGTGCGCTACCTGCACTCCGACATTGAAACGCTCGAACGCATAAAGATCTTGCGCGACCTCAGGCGCGGCGAGTTCGACGTGCTGGTCGGCATTAACCTCCTGCGCGAAGGTCTTGATCTTCCGGAAGTCTCGCTGGTGGCGATCCTGGACGCCGATAAAGAGGGCTTTCTGCGCTCCGACCGCTCTTTGATTCAAACCATGGGCCGCGCGGCGCGCAATGCCAACGGTAAGGCGATTCTCTACGCCGACAAGATCACGGATTCGATGCGTCGCGCGATAGACGAGACCGGAAGGCGGCGCGCCATACAGGAAGCCTACAACCTGGAGAACGGCATCACGCCGCAGACCATCGTCAAGCCCATAGAGGCGACGCTCGTCACGGCCTACGAAGCCGACTACTTCAAAGTGCCGCTCAACCTGGAAGAGTACGAGGAGTACACGCGCGAGAATATAGACGCGACCATCGAGCGGCTCGAAGCGGAGATGCGCGCCGCCGCCCGCCGCTTCGAGTTCGAGCGCGCCGCAGAGATTCGCGACCGCATCAAGTACCTGCGCGAGCGCGAGCTACAGATGACCTGATAAAAGAGACGGGCATGGCGATCATACTTGAGACCGAGCGGCTCATACTGCGTACATGGCTGCTCAACGACCTGAAGGATTTCTTCGAGATTTACGGCGATGCGGAGGTCTGGCGATACGTCGATCCGAACGGCGTCTTGAAGAACGAGGATGCGGCTCGCCGCTCGCTCAGAATCGGTCAGGCTTACCAGCAGGAGCACGGCGTCTGTCATTGGGCCGTGGTCGAAAAAAGCAGGGGACGCGTCATAGGCGCTTGCGGGTTCAATCTCTTCAAGGGGGGGCCACAGTTGGAGTTGGTCTATCACTTTGCGCGCTTATATTGGGGGCGCGGCTATGCTACGGAAGCCGCACGCGCCTGCCTGCGTTATGCGTCTGAAAAACTCGGCGCACCTGGGGTCGTCGCTTCGATAGATTCGGGGAATCTCGCTTCCAGACGAGTGCTGGAAAAGATAGGCTTTGTCCCACAGGAAAACAGTAGCTCCGAGAACTCGATCCAAGATTTTTACTTCGACACTTCACTCGGAAAAATGGCCGGTGAGGAATAGGTTGCGACGGCGTAGCTTGTGCGGGCCGTGTATGGGAAGCACAACCGATGCTGATTAAGTCAGACGCGGATGAGATTCAGTCCTACCTTATAGATGCCAGCAATATGCGGGGCGGGCACGCGGCGCGCGTGGTGTTTCCCGAAAGCGCAGAGGAGACGGCCGCCGTGCTCCTCGCGGCCGCGCGCGAAGGAACGCCCGTCACCGTGTCGGGCGCTGGAACAGGCATCGTTGGCGGGCGCGTGCCCCTCGGCGGAATAGTGCTGGCGACCGACCGGCTCAATCAAATCGCGGAGGTCGTCTGTGGCGAGGGTGGTTGCCGTGCGACCGCCGGCGCGGGCGTTGTGCTCGCCGATTTTCAACGCGCCGCGAGCGAGCGAGGGTTGATCTATCCGCCCGACCCTACGGAGGGGAGCTGTTATCTTGGCGGTACGGTCGCGACCAACGCATCGGGCGCTCGTACCTTCAAGTACGGGCCGACGCGCGAGTTTATTCGCCGGCTCAAGATCGCGCTCACGACGGGCGACGTGCTGGACATCGAGCGCGGCAGCGTGCGCGCCGCGGCGGACGGCTCGCTGCGTCTACCTTTGCCGGGCGGGCGCAGCCTTGAGGCGCGGCTGCCGTCCTATCGTATGCCTGCGACGCGCAAACATGCTTCCGGCTATTGGGTCGCGCCCGGCATGGACGCCATCGATCTTTTCATCGGGAGCGAGGGCACGCTCGGCGTCATAACGGAAGTGGAAGCGACGCTGCTCGAAAAACCCGAAGGCTTGTTGAGCGGCATCGTCTTCTTCAAGAGGGAAGAGGACTTGCTGGGCTTCGTGCGGGAGGCGCGGGCCGCTTCGCTCGAAAATCGGCGGCGGAACGAAGAGGGCGGGATCGATGCGCGGGCGCTGGAATATTTCGACTCCGAATCGCTGGCGCTTCTGCGCCGAAAATATGCGCTCGTGCCTGGGTGGGCGGCGGGCGCTATCTTTTTCGAGCAGGAGAC
>DASQYE010000499.1:0-4614 GCA_035639355.1 Pyrinomonadaceae bacterium | reverse complement strand
TCGCTTCCGAACGAAGGAATTTTCGACGGGCCGGGACGTTGAAGAAAAGGTCGCGGACGCTGATGGTCGTCCCGCGCGGGTGGGCCGCAGCCTTCACGTCGCGCATGCGCCCGCCTTCTATGAGGACGCGCGTCGCTGCCTCGTCCTCGTCCGTCTTCGTCAACAGCTCGACGCGCGCAACGGATGCGATAGAGGCCAGCGCCTCGCCGCGAAATCCTAGCGTGCCGATGGCGAAGAGGTCAGAGGCCGAGTTGATCTTGGATGTCGCGTGGCGCTCGAAGGCCAGCAGCGCATCATCGCGCGTCATCCCCTCGCCATCGTCCATGACGCGCAGGAGGCGGCGTCCGCCCGCTTCCGCGTCAACCTGTATGCGACGCGCGCCCGCGTCAATCGCATTCTCGACCAGCTCTTTAGCGACCGACGCCGGGCGCTCTACCACCTCGCCCGCCGCTATCTGGTTGGCTAACTGGTCTGAGAGGACGTGTATTTTGGACATTGGCAGGGGTCGGGGGTCGGAGGCCGGGGGTCAGCAAAAGCAGGCTTTTCACCGGCCCCTGACCCCCCGGCACCCGGCCCCTCCTTCAAAGGTAAACTATCTGGTGATCGGAAGAGCCCAGGTTGATCGCGTCGTAGATCCACTGGATGACGTAGCGGCCATGACGGGCGACGAGCGACGTGATGTTGATGTGGCGCTCCTGCAAAGCTTTGTGCGGGCAGAGCGCGGCAAAGGCGCGCTCAAGCTGGCGATGGGCGGCGCGGTCGCGCTGCATCTGCGCGCGGTGAAAACGTGTGCGCAGGCCCTCTAGCTGGTAGTTGATCTTGCGCCTGCCGGTCTCAAGCGCGTCGGAGAGAGTCGGATCAACGTGGCGCAACTGTTCCTGTAGCGCATCCAGCTCGCGCCTGACGGACTCTTCCGTGCGATTGAAGGCTTGCGCCGTCTCCGCCCCCAGGTGTTCCTCGACGACGCGCGCGATCACCGCGTCCAGGCCCGCGAAGAGATCCGTCAGATCGAGCCCGTAGCGTTCGAGCGTGCGGCCCGTGCGTCTCTCGACCACAGTCATGCTCGCGCGCGGCAGGATCGTCGTCGCGGGACGGCGGAGCACGCGATAGACTTCGGCCGTCTGTGCGAAGTATGCGATCTCGGCCGCCCCGCCGAAGTATGCGACCGTCGGCAGAAGATAATCCTGCACGACCGCGCGCAGCGTGACGTTCGGGCTGAACCGCTCGGGCTCGCTCTCGGCCCACACGGCCAACTCTTCCGCCGTGTACGCGCGCTCGCCCGTCGCCTTCGCCTGGTAACGGCCGTCGTCTGTTCGCACCATCGCGTGACGCGCGCCGTCCTCCGTATGCAGAAAGAGCGGAAAAGAGCTGGAAGATGCCAGCACCTGCGCGTGATAGCCCGCCTCCTCAAGCTCGCGGCTGCGCGTCTCGACTGCTGTTGCGACCTCCTGCGCGCCGAGCGCAGCCTCCGCATAGAGCGGCGCGGCCAATCTCTTCAACCGTGGGTCGAGCGGGTCTAGCAATACCAGTCCGTAGCGGCCCACCAGCGCCGTCATCATGCGCGCGAAGGCTTCGCCGTACTTGCGACCCGGCGACCAGGCATCGCGCAATAGTGTCGCGACCTCGGGCGTAAACTCGGTTTCGGGCAGAACCTCCAACAGCCGCTCGATGGTGTCGTCTATGGAAGCGTCGAGCAGGACGCTGCCGACGGGCGTTCCCTCCCGGTGCAGCTCCGACTGGGCCTCCACGCTCGCCAGGCGGCAATCGCAGCCTATGAACTCTGCGGTCGCGACCTCCGCGAAATCGTGATCCTCCGTGGCGATCCAGAAGACTGGAACGGCCGCAGTGCCGCGCTGCGCCAGACAACCAGCAAGCTTGACGGCCGAGAGGGCTTTATAGATCGTGTATAGTGGGCCCGTGAAGAGCCCCGCCTGCTGGCCCGAGACGACCGCGACGCAATCCTGCGCGCGCAGGCGCGCGATGTTTGCCAGCGTCTCAGAGGGCGCGCCCCATGCGCGATTCATCTCTTCGAGCGCGTCGCAGAGAGCCGCGCGATCCGTCTTGTGCGCGGAGAGGACTTCGGGCACACGCTCGGCCAGCTCGTGATGAAAGCGCACGGCCGACGGATAAAAGCGGCGCAGCGCGACCGGGTCTCGGAGGTAGTCAAGGAAAAGACGCGACTGGTTGGGAATACGCTCGAAGGAGAGCGACGCGACGCGCAGGCCGGCCTCTTCGGGCGTGCTGTAACATGCTGCTTCCGTAGTGCTCACGACGTTCTTGCTCCTGCCAGCCGGAATCCATCTTCTCCCGCTCGCTCCTGGCCCGAGCAGTCGGCCTCTTCTAAGAGACGCGCGATCTCACGCCTCTCGTCTTCGCCCGGTAATCCCAGCGGCGCGCGAACCCCGCCGCCAAAGTAGCCGATTATGTCGAGCGCGGCTTTGAGTCCGCCGATACCATAGCGCGTCGTCACGGCGCGCGCCAGCGGAGTGAGCCTCCGCTGCAAATCCCGCGCTCTCTGATGTTCGCCCGCTTCGAGCGCGCCGAAGAGGTCTCGGCACAGGCGCGCCGCCACGCACCCGGCGGCGAGAATCGCCCCGTGCGCGCCCGCCGAGAGCGCCGCGTAGAGCAAAGGAGCGTTGCCCGTCAGCACCATGAAATCATCAGGCACGAGGCGCAACGTCTCGACTAGATTGACCAGGTCGGCTGAGCTGTCCTTGATGCCGACGATGTTCTCGTGCAGGCTCAAACGCGCGACCGTCTCCGGCGCAATCGCAAGGCCCGTCAAATCCGGCACGCTGTAGAGCACGACCGGCACGCTTGAAGCATCCGCCACGGCGCTGTAATGAGAGACGAGCGCTTCGTGCGTCATAGCTTTGCGGTAAAAGTTAGGCGTGATGACGAGCAAAGCGTCAGCGCCGGCGTCCGCGAAGCGTCGCACCTCGTTGATGGTCGCCCGCGTGCTCTGCTGTCCCGCGCCGACGATGAACGCCAGGCGCTCAGGCACGGCGTCGCGCGCCGCCTCGATCACTTCCAGGCATTCGTGCTCCTCCAGATGCACGCGCTCGCCCGTCGAGCCGAGCGCCACGTAGCCGCTCACGCCCGTCTCGTTCCACTTCGCTATATTCGAGCGCAGGGCGCGTGCGTCCACCTCGCCGCCACTCGAAAAGGGTGTGGTAAACGGAAGAAGGATGCCGCGCAAACTCTCTTTGGAGAACTTTGCGGCGGCGGGCCCCTGTCTATTTGTCTCTTCCAGCGGTTTCAAGACGAAGCATTATAACGAGCCATTCCGAAGGCGCGCAATGACCGATGCCTCTTTCAGAGGGCGGGGATGAGAGATTTGAGGCCCTTGGGATCGCACGCCGGACGCCACAGCGCATGAATGGCCGTGGCGTCCGGCGCGCGTCCGTCGCATGATCGCTACAAGGTTCCGGAGCCATGAAAGCTCACTTCAAAGTCTAGTCCTGGCCCTCCAGCCCCTCCCCGCCGTCTTCGGAAGGAATGATAACTTCCTCCTCTTCCCCGGCGTGATGCGTCGCCGGGGCAGGCCCGGCACGATCCTCCGGGGTTGGCTTCACAGGTCTCTGGGGCGTTGTCAGAGACATCAACTCCGGCATCTTCTGCGGCGTCGCCTCGGGCGGCTTGACGGCCGTTCGGAAGGATATGAACCGGTTGAGAATATCAAACCAGAACGGAGCGCCGAGCGTAATGGCGGCGGCCGTCAGAAGCAGCCCCACCAGTTTTAAAAACCATTTGACCCAGTAGCCTTCCTTTTTCCAGTCGGGTTTTCTCGGGACTTGACCCGGAAGATCCTGCCAGCCGAGCGGTATCCCTAAACCCTGATACTTGCCCAACACCTCTTGATATCTTTCGAGAGCCTTGGCCTGCTCGACCTCCAACGGCGTGGGAGTAGGCGGAGGCGAAGGCGTAGGCATCAGCTCCCCAAGGGAGCCGTCCATGGAGCCGTCCGGCAACGGAGTAGGGCTCGGCTGTGCGCCCGGACTGCGGTTCACCGTGGCCTCAACCCTTGCGAACTCCTCAGCTTCTCTGAGGATGGCGGCACGCATAGACGGCTCGTGATAAAGAACCTGAAAAATCATGATGGTATCGGCATTGAGGATCAGGGCCAGCATAAAGGCCAGGACGAAGATCGTCCGCTGCGTCCGTCGCTTGTACCAATCCGACACCCGATCCATTGATTTGTTGAACCAATCCTCTACACTCTCTCGCAGTTTTGAATAGCCGCCATCCGCAGCCGCAGCGCTCTTCGCTTCGTCGATAAAAACAAGGAGCGACCGCCTGACGCTGCTATCCGGGGGGAAGTCCACCAGGGTTCGCCGAATGGCATCGACCTGAGTTTCTTCACCGAACTCGACGGGCGTCATAATATCCAGTATCGCGCGCGTAAAAGTGCTGGCCGGAATGTAAGCGGGCTTTCTCTCTTTGACGAAGTACCAGCGCGGCTGGTAGAGCGTTTTGACCAAAGGATGATCGTAAAATATGTTACCCAGTGTCGGTTTCAGATCCTTCAAAGTTTTGCTTGCGCTATCCTCCGAGCCCATCATCAATAACCGTAGGCGCTCCCTCACGGGCAACCTTTTCTCCACATCGGGAGGT
>DASQYE010000498.1:0-6051 GCA_035639355.1 Pyrinomonadaceae bacterium | reverse complement strand
ATCGGCGCGACGCCTGTTATCGTGTTGAGAGGAGGAATAGAAATCATGGCAGCAAACGAAGAGAGTTCGGTCAGCGTAGGCAGGGCGGCCATGTTTGGTGCTCTCCTTGGCGCTATGGCCGGGGCGATGACCGCCATGCTTACCGCCAGACGCCGACGCGAAGAGGCTGGGCCGAGGCCAGTCGTTCCGCGCCAGGGGCTCAACGCATTCGCAGTCGAGTCGATGGCCAGTGCTAGCGCAGGCGGCGGCATGAGCGGTGATGAAACCGCCGGTGGAGGCTTGAGCGGCGGCGGGAGCGCAGGTGGAGGGCTCAGTGGTGGCGGCGACGCTTTCGCCTAGCGACTGTTCGCAACTTCCTTTTAAGAACTGCAAGAACGAGCAGTCTGTTAAGCGCAAGTCCTCGTCCTCGTTTGCGTACACGCAAACGAGAACGAGGACTTGCGGATTGCTCATACTGTTTTGAAGGCGGCTCGAAGACTCTCAAGGGGGCGGTCGCGGCAAGTTGTATCACAGAAGCCGCCTGCCGTAATACTAACTCCAGGCGCTAGACCTTCAGCGCTTCGAGCGCGGCGCGCAGGGTCTCGACGGCGAGCGCCGCCGCGTGCTGCTTGCGAGAGGGAAGCCCTTCGAGGGCGCGTACTACCTCCTGGCGAGTGATGAGCGCGGCGTCCGCCACGCTCATCCCTTCTATCATCTCGGCCAGCGCAGAACCGCACGCGAGCGTCGGCGGGCAGCCGTAGGCTAGAAAACGCGCCGCCTCTATACGTCCATCGCGCAGACGCAGGGCGAGCCGTAGTCGATCGCCACACACAGGGTTGGTCTGTTCGGCGACGGCATTGGCGTCCGATAGCTCGCCTGCGCGACGCGGGTTCAGCAGGTGATCTTTGAAGACGGCGGAGTAAGGCAAGATAGGATTTCCGGTTTCGCGCGCAACCACTTTGCAGCCTGGATTGTGATTCCTGACACCTGAGAACGCTCGAAGCTCAGGCGTTCGAGACCACCCCGACGGGCTCATCCTGCCGGTCGGCTTCCCGCTCGGCCTGGGCCTTCTGGTAGAGCGGCGAGAGGCGGCGCAGGTTCTGGACGGCGCGCGGCAAAACCTCAAGCACGTAATCCACGTCACCCTGCGTATTGTCCTGGCCGAAGCTGAAACGGATGGAGCCCCGCGCCAGCTCGTCGCCATGCCCGAGGGCGCGAATGACGGGCGAAGGCTCCAGCGAGCCGGATGAGCAGGCCGAGCCGGTCGAGACGGCGACGCCCTGCATGTCCAGATTGATGAGCAGGCCCTCGCCCTCTATGAAGCGAAAAGAGATGTTGGAGAGGTGCGGCAGGCGTCGCTCGCGGTGACCGTTGAAGACTATATCGTCAATCCGCGCGGCGACGCCCGCCTCAAAGCGGTCGCGTAGACTTCGCAGATGCTCTGTGCGCTCGGCCAGCTCTTCCAGGGCCAGCCTCGCCGCCACGCCGAAGGCGACAATGCCTGCGACCGATTCCGTCCCGGCGCGTCGCTCGCGTTCCTGGTGGCCGCCTATATTCTGCGCCGCCAGTCGCACGCTGCGCCGCACGAAGAGCGCGCCCACACCCTTCGGCGCGTAGAGCTTGTGGGCCGAGAGCGAGAGCAGATCGCACGAGAGCGTTTCAGTATCGACAGCCATTCGCCCCGCCGCCTGCACAGCGTCCGTGTGAAGCCACAGGTGGCGACGGCCACGTGCGCGCTCCTCGCGCACGAGTTCACCGATCTCGGCGACGGGTTGAACAGTACCGATCTCGTTATTGGCAAGCATCAGAGTGATGAGCACCGTATCGGGCCTGAGGGCGGCGCGCACGTCACTGGCGCGCACGATGCCATCGTTGTAGACGGGCAGCCGCGTGATATCCCAGCCCTTCTTCTCAAGCGAGTCGCAGATGCCGCGCACCGATGAATGCTCTATCTGTGAAGTGATGATATGACGGCCGTGTGATTCGGCCGCTTCGGCCAGCCCGCGAATCGCCAGGTTATTGGCCTCCGTGCCGCCGGAGAGAAAAACGATCTCGTTGGGGCGCGCGCCGATGAGCGCCGCCACGTCGCGCCGCGCACGATCGACGGCCCCGCGCGCCTCCTGGCCGAAGAAATGGACGCTCGAAGCGTTGCCGTACTTCTCCCTCAGATAGGGGAGCATCGCCTCTATGACGCGGTCGTCAACCGGCGTCGTCGCGCTGTTGTCCAGATACACCCTGCGTAGCGTAGCCATAACTCGATTTCGGATTTTCGATTCTGGATTTTGGATTAGAACGAGCGCGCGGGCTGAACGTCAAATCGTCAACCAAAAGCCGGAATCGAAAATAATTTGCGCCAACCCAATCGCTTGCGCCCCGCATCAAAACAGGTCGGGAGCGCCCGTTTTTCGCGTCCCTCGCACGTTTCTTTGATGTTCGCAACGCAATAACGGCTGCTATTGCAGTCTATGGCGCTTGAGGAAGGGGCGTCAAGGCTGCAAAGGTTTTTGCTGCCGTGGGGTGGCCGCCAGTGGTAACATCTGCTTGTGAACGAACCGTTTGACCGACGCTCGACGAGCTAAACCGACCGCATCCAGCGTGTCTTTCCAGAAGAGAAGGAACTTCGTATGAGAAATCCCCAACGCTTTTTCGCCCTGGCGCTGAGCCTGACGATGCTGGCCGTGCCCGCCTTTTCCGCGAGCGGCGCGCGCCGAGCGCACGTGGTTGAGACGGCCGCGCCGCAGTCAACCGGCGCGCTTGAGCGCGGTTACAGGACGGGCTATTCGGACGGCTACCAGGCCGGCTATCGCGATGCGGCCGAGCGCGCCGAGCGAAACTTCCGCAATAAGGAAGATTACAGGAGCGCCGACCGCGCCTACGCTGCTTCCTACGGCACGCTGGAAGATTACCGCGACGGCTACCGCCAGGGCTTCGAGGTCGGTTACGACGGCGGCTTCGAGCATCGCGTCTTCGACTCGACCGTGCCGACAGGCATTAGCAGGCGCGGCGATGTTGTTGTTGACGATGATCGCGTCGCCGTGGACGACGATTCGCAGGGCAATAGCAGTAGCTCCAGCGGTAGCGGCGGAGGCAGTATTGGCGGCGGCGTGTCAACCACCTCGACGGGGGTTCGCAACTCGGGCGGCTCCGTCACGATTCCGTCCAACACGGAAATGCGCGTAGAGCTTTTGACCAATCTCTCGACTGACGCGAGCCAGAAGGGAGACCCGTTCCAGGCGCGCGTGATTGAACCGAACGAGTATCAGGGGGCTATGATTCAGGGCCACGTCTCGCGCGTCAAGCGTTCGGGCAGAGTCAAGGGCTCATCCGAGCTTCAACTCTCTTTCGAGCAGATCAGCCTCGGCGGCCGTTGGAGCGATTTCCAGGCGCAGGTCATAGAAGTCGTCTCGCGCGGCGGGACGGGCGTCGGTGACGTAGACGAGGAAGGCGGAGTCCGTGGCTCGGGCTCAAGTAGGGATACCGTCACCAAGATCGGGACGGGAACGGCCATCGGCGCGATCATCGGCGCGATCGCCGGCGGCGGCAAGGGCGCGGCCATCGGTGCAGCCATCGGCGGAGCCATCGGCACGGGCGGCGCAATCTCCTCGCGCGGCAGCGACATCAGGCTCGCCGCCGGGCAGGAGCTAAGAATACGCACTTCAAATACCACGCGCATCCAATAAAGCAAGGGATGAGGGCGGAGGGATGAGGGATGAATGATTGAGTGAATGCGTCAATTGAATCACTCGCTCAATCTTCCTCATCCCTCATCCCACCGCCCTCATCCCTCATTTTCATCCCTTCTTAATGCTTGTCACTTTGTTGACAGATTTCGGAATCGCTGATTACTTCGTCGGTGCGATGAAGGGGGCGATTCTTTCCGTCAGCCCCGGCGCGCAGATCGTAGACATAACGCACTTGATTCCGCCGCAGGACATAGAGGCTGGCGCGTTCACGCTGCTTGCCGTCTACAGGGACTTTCCGGCCGACACCATTCACGTAGCCGTCGTCGATCCCGGCGTCGGCTCAAGTCGCAGACCTTTGCTGGTCACTGGGGGCGGCCAGTTTTTCATAGGCCCGGACAACGGAATATTCGGCTACGTCTACGAGCGCGAAGCGGGAGCCCGCGTCTATCATCTGGACCGCGAGGAGTTCTTTCACCCGAGCGTGAGCCCGACCTTTCACGGGCGCGACGTGTTCGCTCCCGTCGCGGGCGCGCTCTCGAACGGCGTGGAGCCCGCCGCGCTCGGCCGAGAGGTCTCGGACTACGTAAGACTTTCGCCGCTCGCCGCGCGTAGATCGGCGGACGCAGCGAGCCTGGACGGAGCGATCATCCACATAGATCGTTTCGGCAACTGCGTTACGAACCTAGCGCGCGAGCCCCTGACCGAAGAGATGATTGACGGCGGAGCGAGATTGATCCTTGGCGAGCATGAGATCAACTCCTTTCGCCGGTTCTACGCTGAGGCCGGCGCGACTCCGGGCGAGTTGTTCGCCATCTGGGGCAGCGCCGGGCTGCTTGAGATCGCCGCGCTCAACTCCTCGGCCGCACGCCTGCTCAACGCCGTGCGCGGACAGCCCGTCCGCCTCGTCCGAAACCCCGGTCGGGCGGACGCTCAGGAGGGATGAATAGGCGGCCGGAGTTTCGGTGCGGCCCGCTCCCCCTTTTGAGCTTTTCGCTTCCCGTCCCTCGCCTGCCCGTCACTTGTCAGTCTAGATCGTCTTTGTTATCTTCGATTCATCACAGTAGCTAAAGCTAAAGGACGCACATCATGAACAAAGCGAGGGACGCTGCGGCGGCTACGGCCAGTGCCGCCGGACTCCGGGGCGTTGTGGCCGCCAGCTCATCTGTCGGCGACGTTGACGGGGAAAAGGGCGAGCTGATATACGAGGGCATTAACATCCACGACCTCGCCGCGCACGCCACCTTTGAGGAAGTGATCTTTCTACTCTGGCACGGACATTTGCCGAAGCGCGCCGAACTGGATGAGCTGAGACGCGCCCTGGGCCAATGCTACGAGCTGCCGCAAGCGCTCCTCTCGCTGATGCGAGAGTTTCCGCGCGACACGGAGCCTATGGATGCGCTGCGCACGGCCATCTCGGCGCTGGATTTTTACGACAAGAGCGCGCACGACACTACGCGCGAGGCGAGTCTGAGGACGGCGACCAGACTGACGGCGCAGCTCCCCGTCATCGTCGCCGCGGGCCATCGTTTGCGACGCGGGCTTGAACCCGTCCGTCCTAACCCCAAGCTTAATATTGCGACCAACTTTCTCTACATGCTGAAGGGCGAGATGCCGTCAGAGCAGGACGCGCGTATCTTTGATGTCTGCCTGATACTGCACGCCGACCACGAATTGAACGCTTCGACCTTCACGGCGCGCGTCGTCGCCGGCACGCTCGCAGATATGTACGGGTCGGTGACGGCGGCCATAGCCGCGCTCGCCGGCCCGCTGCACGGCGGCGCGAACACCAACGTGATGAAGATGCTGTTGGAGATCGGAGAAGTGGAGAGAGCGGAGTCCTACATCAAGGATGCGCTCGCCGCCAAACGAAAGATCATGGGCTTCGGCCACGCCGTGTACCGAACGGAAGACCCGCGCGCCACGCACCTGCGCCGGTTCTCGAAAGAGATAGGCGAGCGCGCGGGCGATACGAAGTGGCACGACATCTCGCGCCGGGTCGAAGAGGTCATGATGCGCGAGAAAGGGCTCTTTCCGAACGTTGACTTCTTCTCGGCCTCGACCTATTACATGATGGGGATTCCGCTGGAGCTTTACACGCCGATCTTCGCCGTCAGCCGTATCAGCGGATGGACGGGCCACATACTTGAGCAGTACGAGAACAACAAGCTGATTCGCCCGCGCGCCGAATACATAGGCCCCAGAGACGTGCCCTACGTCCCTATAGACCAGAGGTGAGAGAGAGCCCCGCTCGCCCTCCTTGTAGAGCAACAAAACAGCCGCCGGATGCTCGACCGTAGAGCCGGCGGCTGTTGTGCTTTCTTAATCCGAACCTTCTAATGCGTAGCGCTTCCTTGATCCGTAAACTTCTAATGTTCGGCCAGCGAGAAGC
>DASQYE010000497.1:0-4923 GCA_035639355.1 Pyrinomonadaceae bacterium | reverse complement strand
GGCCGCGCGCTCTTCCCGTATCTGAAGGCTTTGAAAAGACGGTCGCTCGGCCCCTTCGTTGTCAGCCAGTTTTCGACCGCTGCTGCATTCCGCATTAAACCCAGGACCATGAGCGCAGGCCGGGCGGGACGCGCATCGACGCATCGACGCCGCAATTGCTTTCGCCGTTCGTGCGCCGTCTCGCTGCCCGTTTCGAGCGCGAGCGGGCCGGCGGTCAACCGGATTTTAAATTCGTTCTCGTAGGGTTAGACCTGATGTCTCGTAGCTTACCCGTCTATTTTCTCTTTCTTCTGCTCATCATAACGCTCGCGGGTTGCGTCAAGAACCAGTCCGCCACCGATCCCTCGAATCAAAATCAGACTCAGGTGACGCAGGACGGCGCGCCGCAGCCCACTGCATCCGTAGAAGCGCCGCGCCCCTCCGGCCCCATAGAGTTCGCGGACGTGACGGCGCAGGCCGGGATTCGCTTCAAACACAACAGCGGAGCATTCGGCAAAAAGTATCTTCCCGAAACCCTGGGCGCGGGCTGCGCCTTTCTCGACTATGACTCGGACGGCTGGCAGGACGTGCTGCTCGTCAACTCCACGAATTGGCCCGAACAGAAGGGGCAGAAAACATTCCCGGCGCTCTATCACAATAATCAGGACGGCACGTTCACGAACGTGACGGCGCAGGCAGGGCTTGGCGTAGAGATGTACGGGCTGGGCGTTGCCGCCGCCGATTACGACTCGGACGGCCAGATAGACATCTACATCACTTGCGTTGGGCCCAACCGCCTCTTTCGCAATCTCGGCGGGGGACGCTTCGCGGAGGTTTCGGCCAAAGCGGGCGTAGATGATCCGGGCATGTCCACTAGCGCCGCATGGTTCGATTACGACCGTGACGGCAAGCTCGACCTGTTCGTCGGCAATTACGTCGATTGGTCTCCCGCAAAAGATCAGTTCTGCACGCTCGACGGCAAGAACAAGTCCTACTGCACGCCGCAGTCTTACAAGGGCCAAAGCTCCACGCTTTACCGAAATCGTGGCAACGGCACGTTCGAGAACGTGACCGAGCGCGCGGGCCTGCTCGACCCGACGGGAAAGGCTTTAGGCTGTGCCCTTCTCGATTATGACAATAACGGGTACGTAGACCTCTTCGTCGCCTGCGATACGGAGCCCAACAAGCTCTACAAGAATAACGGCAACGGCACGTTTACGGACGAGGGCGTGACGGCGGGCGTGGCCTTTAGCGAGGCGGGCACGCCGCGCGCCGGGATGGGCGTTGACGCCGCCGACTACGACGGCTCGGGGCGGCAGAGCATCATCATAGGCAATTTCACGAACGAGAGCATGGCGCTCTATCGCAACGAGGGCACGGGCCTCTTCACGGACGAGGCCCAGGCGTCGGGCATCGGTAAGATGTCGGCGCAATCCTTGACCTTCGCCTGCTTTTTCTTCGACTACGACCTGGACGGGCTGCCCGACATCTTCGCCGCCAACGGCCACGTCTCCGACGACATCAGCGTCGTCCAGCCCAACGTCAAGTACGCGCAGCTGCCGCACCTATTTCGGAATCGCGGGCGGCGCAAGTTCGAGGAAGTGACGGCGAGGCTGGGCCGCGCGTTGCAGCGCGCGATGGTCGGTCGCGGAGCGGCCTACGGCGATTACGACAACGACGGAGACCTTGACCTGCTCGTAACCGCCAACAATGGCCCGGCGCGCCTGCTGCGTAACGAGAATGGGAATCAGAACGACCTGCTGCGCATACGGCTCGAAGGGACGCGCTCGAATCGAGACGGCATCGGCGCTAAAGTAACTTTGCAGGCGGCGGGCGGCCCGAAGCTCTCCGGGCTGGTCAAGACTGGATCGAGCTATTGCTCGCAAAGCGAGTTGCCGCTCACCTTCGGTCTGGGCAAAGCCGACAAGCCGTACACAGTCGAGATCAGTTGGCCCAGCGGCGGCGTAGATAAGATTCCAGACGTTAAAGCCAACCAGTCCCTCGTCATTCAGGAGGGCAGAGGCATAATCAACGCCGCGCCCATCGTCTTCGCCAGGCCCACGCCGCAGCCGTCCGCCTCGGCGACGCCTGAAACAACGTCAAAGTGAATCTCTTCGACCTTAAAAGGGATTCTCGATTATCCCTCGCGTCGATTCGCAAAGGCTGCGGCAGCTTGTTCCTTTAACAGGAAGGCATGGAAGGCGTTTGAGGTCGGGCGGTCTCACGGCAAGAGGGAGCGGTTATGACCAACGTTAGCGCGCCGCGCAAGAGAAGCGGGCTGATGGCACACGGGTTCGTGGGCCTGTTTATAATCATCTTCGCGGAGGCGCTGCTGTTTGCGGGCAACGATCTAACGGGCCGCTGGTTCACGCCCATCGTGTGGACGAGCTACGTACTCTTCGTAGACGCCCTCGTCTACAGGGTGAAGGGGCGCTCGCTGCTCGTCACCGACCGTCTTGAATTCCTGATCGTCGCCCTGGTTTCCATAGCGGGCTGGTGGTTGTTCGAGTTCTACAATGCGCCCAGGTTCTGGCGCTCCGAGCTGGAATTGTGGTGGCATTATCACAATCTTGAGCCGAACCCGTACCTGCGCCGCGTCGGTTACGACTGGGCCTTCGCCACCATCTTCCCGGCGATGTTCGAGACGGCGGAACTGTTCGCAGCCACTCTTTTCAGCAGGAGGACGCGCGAGCGGCGACCCGTCAAGCTTCCAAAGCCTGTGCTGTACGTCATGATGGCGCTCGGCGCGTTGGCGGCGCTGCTCCCGCTGGTCTTCGTTTCGCGCTGGCTCGTGCCGCTCGTCTGGCTTTCGCTGATATTTCTGCTCGACCCGCTAAACGCCTTGCGCGGCTGGCCGTCGATCGTGGGCGACCTCAAGCGCGGGACGACGCGACGGCTCGCGGCGCTTCTGGCGAGCGGGGCCGTATGCGGACTGCTCTGGGAGTTCTGGAACTACTGGGCGCTCGTGAAGTGGACTTATACGGTTCCCTACCTGGGCGACATCAAGCTGTTCGAGATGCCGGTGCTCGGCTACTTCGGCTTTCCGCCGTTCACGGTCGAGTGCTGGGCCATGTACATTTTCTGTCGCTCTCTGCTCGGCCCGCGCCCGCCCGCGCGCGCCGCTCTTGAATCCAACATCTGGATCGCTTCATCCGATCAGGCTTGAGCCTTACAACTCTAAAAGGGGTAGTGGGTCAGTTTGAAGAAAGTGCAGTTCTCCTGCCATCTGCCGGCGGCCCCGCGAAACGCTTCGCTTCAAAGTGACATTAATAGTTGAGGACTGGGAACCAGGTGACTGTCCCCGGTTATGTCAACCGGTGGAATGTACAAGTCAGCTATGAAACTGACCCACTACCCCTAAAAGGGCCGGTCGCGCTGTTCCGATTCAACGGTCAGAGGCTCGGTCTTCTATGCTCGCGGTAGATGCGCAGGGCAAATTGGCCGGACGGGCGCTCGCGTATCTCTTTGATCGCGGTCTGCATTACGGGAGGCGTCTCGGACAATAAAGGCAGAGCGCCGCCGTACTCGTCCGGCCAGACGGCTGGAGCGGCCGCGACCGCAAATGCCATATCGGAAAGCGAGAAGCGTTCGCCCATCAGGTAGCGCCGGCCATCGGCCAGGCGTTCGTCTACGATTTGCATGACCGCGCGGATTTCAGCCAGCGCCTTTTCAGCGTTCTCGGCCGTCAGACGCAGCAGCAGCCGCAGCAGGCCCGCGAACAAAGGATAGCCGTGGCGGACGGCCGCCACCTGAAACTGCGGAGCGCCATCGCTGAGTGGCCCGACCATGATTTCGCGGTGCGGCAACAGATGGTAATAACCGAAAACGGAGGTGGCCGAGCCCAAACGGCTATTGAAGAACGTCCAATCGGCTTTGGCCTGCTCCGGGTCGTCGCCCCGCGGCAGAAGCTTGCGGTCGTCGGGGGCGAGCGGGTCTAAATGGTCGATCATCTTGCGCACAGTGTTCAGACGGTAAGAGTCGCCGTACAGAAACGGAAAGCGCACGGTGCCGCCGTGCCAGAGCGTGTAAAACGAGGAAAAGATAATCACGTGGCGCTGTTCGCGGTGCGGGATGCGGTAGTGGGCTAGCAAAAATCGGCTGAGTTCACTATCGAGGCTTGGAGGGAAAGTGATGAGAGTGGGTTCGGTCATGCTGGCCTTTCGTTGGTCGCCAGAGGGCGATTCGGGGAAGCGGGCTCGCCTTTTCGGGCTTTCGTGAAAGCCCTGTTGAACGGGATTGCCTGACGGGTAAGGCCCGTTTGAAATTTACCCTTCGCGGTGGCCTTCGACTGTGAGCCTTGTGGAATTCGGGCGGTTCGCGAAGACGCCATGTTATACCAAGAGGAGCGCCATTCCAATAGTCTAAACTCCCCGCGCCCCTCAAAAACTCTTGACTTTGCTTACATTGAGGGCATAGAGTTTTGTACGTTGTTTCGTAGACTACCGCCGAGTTAAGCGCTTTAACTCGCAGAAGCCATACCCGCTCTCCCTATCCGGCACGCGTTCGATAGGGTAATTTCACAACCTCGCTAGCCTCTGAAAATTAAGATCGACGCTGCTTATGCTCTTCGCAGTCCCCGTCCAGCTAAAGGGCCTCATCCCATTGCCCACTGATGATCGAAACTTTTTCCAGTAAATACTGACTTTGAATCCATGAGCCGTTGCCGCTTGCGGCGCCAACGCTGGATAGTCTCGGCCCGACGGACAATCCTTTCGATTTTTGCAAGGGCGGTTAAGTCTCATGTAGCTGTCAGCTTAAAAAGCTCGGCACGGTAAGCAGAGATGGAATACAAAAACTTTGACCTGTGCATAGATACCAAGCTCGGCGAGCAGTATCAAATACGCGCGCAGTCGGAAACCATGGGCGACACGGACGGGGTCTTGATACTGGAGCCCGACTGTCTGAAGACTGCGCAGGCCCTTAAGAACGTCGAGGAGGCTGATA
>DASQYE010000496.1:0-3398 GCA_035639355.1 Pyrinomonadaceae bacterium | reverse complement strand
ACCCGCGCTCCACCTTTCTGATCGCGGAGGTTGACGGGGTAGCGGTCGGCTACGCCAAGCTGCACTGCGGCGCTGCGCCGGATGTCGTCACGGACGAGAGGCCGATAGAGTTGGTACGCCTGTATGTTTCCAGGGAGTGGCTTGGTCGCGGCCTCGGCGAAGCCCTGATGCGAGAGTGTGTAGATGAAGCCAGGCGAAAAGGTTATCGAACGCTATGGCTCGGCGTATGGGAGCATAACGACCGCGCCCGCGCCTTCTATCGCAAGTGGGATTTTCGTGATGTCGGGGAACACGTATTTCAATTGGGGGCCGACGCGCAGACTGATATATTGATGGAACGCGCCATACATAAATAAGCGATGAGTCAGGATTAGAGGCAAACTCCATGCGAAAACTCGAATCGACGATCATGTGCCTGTGCTTTCTCCTATCCACTTTCATTTCAGCGCCGTCGCAGTCGCCCGCGCCGTCTTCATCTTCAACCTCTTTGCCCCCTCCTGACGAGGTCGAGCGCCGCGTCGAGGCTATCCTCGGACGGATGACTCTTGAGGAAAAGATAGACATGCTGGGCGGCGTTGACGGCTTCTTTATTCCCGAGCTTACGCGTCTCGGCGTGCCTCGTATGAAGATGGCCGACGGGCCGCTGGGCGTTCGCAACTTCGGGCCGGCGACCGCCATGGCGGGCGGTATCGCGCTGGCGGCCACCTGGAACAGAGAGCTTGCCGGGCGCGTCGGCACGGAGCTGGGGCGCGACGCGCGGGCCAAGGGCGTGCATTTTCTGCTCGGGCCGGGCGTGAATATCTACCGCGCTCCGATGAACGGGCGCAACTTCGAGTACTTCGGCGAAGACCCCTTGCTCGCCTCGCGCATCGCCGTGGACTACATCCGTGGCGTGCAGAGCCAGGGCGTGAGCGCCACCGTCAAGCACTTCATGGGGAACAACTCCGAGTTCGAGCGCCACGAAACGGATTCCATTATCGACGAGCGCGCGATGCGCGAGATTTACCTGCCGGCGTTCGAGGCCGCCGTCAAGGAGGCGCGTGTCGGGGCCATAATGGACTCCTACAACCTGGTCAACGGCGAGCACGCGTCGCAGAACAAGTACCTGCTCACGGACGTGGCGAAGAAGGAGTGGGGCTTTGACGGCGTCATGATGTCCGACTGGTTTGCTACCTACGACGGGGTGGCGGCCGTCAACGCGGGCCAGGATTTGGAGATGCCTTCGGGCGCGCACATGAACAGGAAAACTCTCCTGCCTGCGATCGAGCAGGGCGTGGTCACGGTCGCCGCCATCGACGACCATGTGCGCCGAATCCTGCGCACGGCCGTGCGGTTCGGGTGGCTAGAGCGCGATCAGACTGATCTTGCGATCCCGCGCTTCAACCAGCAAGGCCGCCGTGTAGCGCTCGACGCCGCGCGCGAGAGCCTCGTGCTGCTCAAGAACGCAGGCGGATTGCTCCCCCTCGACAGGGGCAAGACAAAATCGGTCGCCATCGTTGGCCCGAACGCCTACCCGGCCGTGCCGGTCGGGGGCGGCAGCGCCCGCGTCGAGCCGTTCAGGGCCGTCAGCTACCTCGAAGGCCTGAGCAATTACCTGGGCACAGGCGGACAGGTGCACTACGCCCGCGGCGTGCCCTCTTTGAGCGAGATGGCCGAGGCGACCAATTTCAAACAGTCGTCGTCGGCTCAAGCGGAATCGGGCCTGCGCGCCGAATACTTCAACAACGCAGAGTTGAAGGGGCCCGCATCCGTGACGCGCACGGAAGAGCACGTCAGCTTCGGGCAGGGCTCGCGCATGGTCTTCCCGGAGCAGACCATGTCTTCGCGTTGGACGGGCTATTATTTCCCCAGACTCGCGGGCGCGCACGACATCTTTGTTCAGTCAACGGGAGAAGACGGCGGCTCTTATCGTCTCTACGTAGACGACAAGCTCGTTCTGGACAACTGGACTCAGCACAGGGAACTCACGGGCCAAGTCACGCTTGCGCTTGAGGCCGGGGCGCACAAGGTTGTGCTGGAACAGCGCGGGCGCTCGCAATGGCTCGGCGGGCGGCTGAGATTGGGGATCGCGCGCCAGGGACAGCTCGTTGACGCCGAGGCGAAGAAGCTGGCCGCAAGGGCCGATGTCGTCTTGGTCGCGGCGGGTTTCGACCCGGACACTGAGAGCGAAGGCGCTGACAGAACCTTTCGGCTGCCTCCGGGGCAGGACGAGTTGATACGGGAGATTGTCTCCGCCAACAAGAACACGATCGTCGTGGTCAATTCGGGCGGAGGCTTCGACATGAACGCCTGGCTGGAGCGCGTGCCCGTGCTCATGGCGGCCTGGTATCCCGGCCAGGAGGGAGGCACGGCGCTGGCCGAAGTCCTCTTCGGAGAGGTAAACCCTTCGGGCCGTCTGCCCGTAACGTTTGAGCGGCGCTGGGAAGACAACCCCACGCATGACAGCTATTATCCGGCGGCGGCCGATACGAAACGCGTCCGGTACGGCGAAGGCATCTTCGTCGGATATCGCGGCTACGAGCGTAGCGGCGCGAAGCCGCTCTTCCCGTTCGGGCACGGGCTATCCTACACGACGTTCAATTACAGCAACTTGTCCATCAAGCCCGTCAACGGCCCGTCATCGAGCGCTCCGGCTTCCGGGCCTCTTTATGAGGTCTCGTTCGACGTGCGGAATACCGGAAGCCGCGAAGGCGCTGACGTAGCGCAAGTCTACATCGGCGACACGCACGCGCGTGTGCCGCGCCCGGCGAAGGAACTCAAAGGTTTTGTGAAGGTGAAGCTTCGGCCCGGAGAGACCAGGCGAGTGACGACGACGCTCGACGCCCGCTCGCTCTCGTATTACGACGCGGACGCAAAGCAGTGGCGCGCCGAGCCGGGCGAGTTCGACGTGTTCGTCGCTCGCTCGTCCGAACAGGTCGAATTGCGCGGCAAGCTCAACCTCGCGGCCGCCGTAACGACGACCCGCCAGTGAGCAAACCCTCTCGGGGCGGCGGGATTTCCCGCCGTGGCCCGCCCCGCATAACAACTTATTCAATCCGACTCCTCCGGGGGGCATCGCTTTCGCAGCTATAGCCGGTCTCTTCGGCCCGGATTTTTCGCTGGATTTGGGCCTTCCGAGGCTAAAAAGAGTCCTGGCTCTTTGACATCCTGTCCGCAAAGCGATAAGTTTGCCGTACTCACCTAGTGTCAATTACAAAATAGAGAGGCTTAAAAGAACTTATGGCAAAAAGTGGTCATAAGGGCATCAGCCGAATTGATTGCCCTGAGAGGAAGACTGTAGGCTGGTATGTGAGGGTCAGGCTAAAGAACGTCACGAAATCCAAGTTCGTCAGCGACAGCGCACACGGCGGTAAAGATGCGGCGCTTGAGAAAGCCATCGAGTTTCGCGATCAGATGGA
>DASQYE010000495.1:0-6556 GCA_035639355.1 Pyrinomonadaceae bacterium | reverse complement strand
ATCGCTCTATAAATGGCGCGCATAAATTTACAGGCCCGCGCGGGAGTATGCTGAAAAAAAGGCTAATGTAGTACAATCGGGCGCGCAATCATAAGGGAGGTCGCTACGGTTGGACGGACTCACACTCATTTTCGTCGGTTTAATGTTCGGGGCGGCGATCATCTTGACCCTGACCGTGCGGAGCCAGATTTTGCGAAACGTCGAGCGGGTACGCGACGCTGCGCAACAGCTTGAGGATAATGACCGCAGGCGCAGTGCTCACCGTGCCAATCCCAGGTCGGCGACGCGACGGTGAGCCCAAGGCTTTCGCGCACGGCCCTTTCGCCTGCCGATACGGGTAGCGAAACGGCCCGCCGCCCGTAGAGCTGAAAAAATCATCTGCGGCGCGCTCTCAGAGTCCGTCTTCGGCCCTGAGAGCAAAGTCCAACCCCGATTAATCTCAAAAGGTCTGAGGACGAAAGAAGCTAAGTAGAAGCCTTTCGAGGCTGAGCCTACGAGGGAAGAGCCGCCAGGAATGAGAGCGGGCATCAAAACGCTTGCCTGCGCCCGTCTTGCGCGTACATCACGGATGCCGCCTCTGCATTAAGAGGCTTCCCCCTCAAGGGGGTCTGGTATGATGCCATCCATTCTCTCTCTTTTGTGATGGATAGCGGGGCATACAGGGGGCTACTTCTGTTGACCGTCCGGCGGCGCGGCGCGACCGAGCCGGCGCAGGGACTAAAGTAAGGGCCGAAACGGCGCGAGCGCCGAACGTCAAGCTGCGCGTCAGTCTGCGGCGGCTTGAAAGCCTTTTCGGATGCGGCGCGCCCGGTCTGTGCCTCGCGCCATACTTTATTCCGGGCGCGGCGACGCTCAAGTTTTTAGGGTGGCTTTATGGAAGAACACAGCGACGCTTCAAAGAGGGTCACGGAAGTACGCGCTCTGCAAAAGCTGACGGACGCACAACAGCCCGCGCCGCTGGCTTACGGCTATCGTCTCGACGCGGACGCGGACGAAGAGCGGCATCTGCGGGACTACTGGCGCTCCGTGCGAAAGCGCCTGTGGCTTGTGGCGGGCATAACCGTGCTGGTCACGATGCTCGTCGCCATCTACGTCGCGCGCAAACCGGACATCTATGAAGCGCAGGCGCGCGTCCAGGTCGATCTGGAAAATAACAACTCGCTGCCTCTGGGGACGGGTTCCAAGAGCGGCTCTGTGATCTTCAACAATCCCGTCAACGATCCCGCTTATTTCAATACTCAACTTCAAATCCTGACCAGTCCGGGCCTGCTGCGCCGCGTCGTCAAAACGCTCGACCTGGAACACAACCAGGCGTTCCTGCGTCCGTCGGCGGGGCGCAATTCGGTCTGGCAAAACCTGGGTCGCATGGTCGGGTTCGATACTAAAAAGCGGGACGGCTCAGGCGACGACGCGACCGCGATTCCACGCTCGGAGAGGGTCGCGCCCGCCACCTCGCACGACGATCTGGTCGAAGCCAAAAGACTGTCTCCTTACGTAAGCGCGCTGCAAGGTGGATTGAAAGTCGAGCCCGTCAAGGAGACGCGCACCGGCTTCATAAAGGAGACGCGACTGATAGACATTCGCTTCGATCACGCGGACCCGCAAATCTCCGCCAAGGTCGTCAACGCCATCGCAGACGCTTTCGCCCTTTTGAACCTGGAACGAAAGACGGAGACCAACAGCACGACCGGCGATTTTCTGCAAAAGCGTGTGGCCGAGCTACAGTCGCAGATTCGCAACAGTGAAGAGCGCCTGGTCAACTACGCCGGCAATAACCAGATCACGTCGCTCGACGCCAACCAGAACACAGTGGTCGAACGCCTCGCGGGTCTGAACCGCCAACTGCTCGAAGCCGAGAACGAACGCAAGCTGGCCGAAGCCGCCTACCACGCGGCGCAGACTCCGGGCGGGGCGTCTGCGCTGGCCGATGGCGGGACGCGAAATCAGACGGCGGAGATGGAGACCAGGCTCGCCGAATTGCAGCGCAAGCGCGCGCAGCTATTGGTCAGGTACACGGACGACTGGCCCGAGGTCAAAGAGCTGACTCAACAGATAGACGTGATTGAAAAGCAGTTGCAGGGCGTGCGTGGGCAAGCCGCTTCGACCGTTCTTGCCAATCTAAAGCTGCGCTATGAGCAGGCCCTTGAGCGAGAGAATGCGCTGCGCTCCTCTTTCGAGCAGCAGCGCGGCCAGACTCTCACGCAGAACCAGGCGGCGATCAACTACCGCATTATTCAGCAGGAGATCGAAACCAATAAAAGTCTGCTCGAAGGCTTGTTGCAGCGCTCGAAGGAGAACGATGTCGTGCTCGCCGGCACTCCGAATAATATTCGCGTCGTCGATTACGCGCTCGCGCCCGAAGAGCCCATCGGCCCGCGCCGTATGCGCAGCGTGCTGCTGGCCCTCGCTTTCTCTCTCTCTTTCGGCGTCGCGCTCGCGCTCTTCCTTGAATACCTGGACGATACTATCCACTCGGCCGACGACGTTGAGAAGATGCTCAGATTACCGGCGCTTGCCGTCATTCCGACCGCCGGATTGGAGACGCGTCGCCGTCGTCGCCTTCTCCCGACGGGCGGCAATGCTTTGCAGACGCTCAATGGCGGTGGCGGCGCGGCTGAATTGCTGCTCGGCGTAGACCCGCGCTCCTCGCTGGCCGAAGCCTACAGGCAGCTGCGCACCTCGATCCTGCTATCGACGGCCGGGCGCGCGCCGAAAACTCTACTGGTTACTTCGAGCGTGCCCGCCGAGGGCAAGACGACAACGGCCGTCAATACGGCTATTTGCCTGGCGCAGACGGACGCCAGGGTTCTGGTAATCGACGCCGACATGCGGCGACCGCGCCTGCATGAAATCTTCAAGGTGGATAACCGGCGCGGCTTGAGCACCATTCTTTCGAGCGATATAAGCGAGGCCGACATGCTCTCCATGATCGAGCAGCACGAGGGGAGCGGCCTCTCCGTGCTCGCTTCGGGCCCCGTGCCGCCGAACCCGGCCGAGCTGCTCGGCTCCGATCAGATGCGCCGACTGCTCAGAGTCATAGAGGCCGCCTACACTCACGTCGTCATAGACTCGCCGCCGATCGCTTCCTTCACCGACGGCGTGTTGATCTCCGCCATGGTTGACGGAGTGTTGCTCGTAGTACACGGCGGCAAAAGCTCGCGCAATATTGTGCGGCGCTCGCGGCAGGTGCTCGCGGACGTGGGCGCGAAGATACTCGGCATCGTTCTAAACAACGTCAACCTGCGCTCCGACGAATACTATTACTATCAGCGCTACTACCATCAGACCTATTACGAAACGGAAGCGGATGCGGATCGCGTAGCTCCCGGCACATCCTGACTCGCGCCGCTTTAACCCTTACGCATCCCGAAACTTTCAGCTTCCGTCCGCGATAGCCCGTCACCCGATTAGACGAAGGAGAAAGCATCATCAGCGAAGCCAGGAACCCTGGGCCCGAGACCCTACGTGGCGGCGTCCCGCTGCTCGATCTGAAAGTACAGTACGAAAGCCTGCGCGAAGAGATAGGCGAGGCCGTAGAGCGCGTCATGGAGTCGCAGCACTTTATCCTGGGGCCGGAAGTCTCTGCGCTCGAAGAGGAGGTGGCCGCTTATTCGCAGTGCAGGTACGGCATAGGCGTCTCCTCGGGCACGGATGCGCTGCTGGTCGCGCTGATGGCCCTGGACATAAAGCCCGGCGACGAGATCATCACCACTCCTTACAGCTTCTTTGCCACGGCGGGCTCCGTAGCTCGTCTCGGCGCACGGCCCGTCTTCGTGGATATTGAGCCCGATACCTTCAACCTTGCGCCGGAGAGAATCGAGGCCGCAGTTACAGCGAAAACGCGCGTCATCATGCCCGTTCACCTCTACGGCCAGATGGCCGAGATGGACGAGATCATGCGGGTGGCACGCCGCCACGGCCTCTACGTGATAGAGGATGCGGCGCAGGCCATCGGCGCTGAGTACAGGGGCCGTCGGGCCGGTTCTATCGGAGACCTGGGCTGTTTCAGCTTTTACCCGACGAAAAACCTGGGCGCGTTCGGCGACGGCGGGCTGGTGACGACCAACAGCGCCGAGCTGGCGGAGCGCGTCGGGCGTCTGCGCAATCATGGCTATACGGCACGCTACTATAACAAGGAGGTCGGGGGGAATTTCCGTCTCGATGCCATTCAGGCGGCCGTGTTGCGCGTCAAGCTCAAACGCCTGGACGAGTGGTCTGACGCGCGGCATAGAAATGCTGCGCGTTACCGCGCCCTCTTCGCACAGGCGCGAATAGTCTCGATCGAAGGGGCGACGCCGGACGAGGAAAACGGCGTGCGCCTGCCTTTGGAGGCGGAGGAGCGGCGTCACATCTACAACCAGTTCGTCATCAGAAGCGACCGCCGCGACCCGCTGCAAGCCTTTCTCAAGGAGCAGGGCATCGGCACTGAGATCTATTATCCCGTCCCGCTGCACTTGCAGGAATGCTTCGCCGGATTGAACTACAGCGAGGGCGATTTCCCAGAAAGCGAGCGCGCCGCCCGGCAGACGCTCGCGCTGCCCATTTATCCTGAGCTGACGTTGGAGCAGCAAACCAGGGTCGTCGAGGCAATCAGAGATTTCTACGGCTGAGGATTGACGATTCGTTTCATCTAACATTCGTTTCATGCCGCAGCAACCGAGCAGATTCCTGGCCGCCGTCGGCGACTCCAACGATCCTCTGACCTGGAGCGGGATTCCATATCATTTTCTACAGTCTGCGCGCACGGGTGGACTGCTCGACGAGGGGCTGCCGCTCTCGACCGAGGGGGGGAGCTGGCGCGCGGCGCGCGTGGCCTGGAATATGGCGCGCGTCTTCGGCTTTGATCGACCGGGAGGATACCAGTATTCGGAAGCCTTCCTTGAACGCCTCTGGCGACCCGTCAGAGAGCGCATCAAAGGCGGGATCATCATCAACTGTTTTCAGCTCTACGCCCCTTCGGTCGTCCGCGACCCCGGCATAGAGAAATGGTTTTTCATAGACCAGACGCTCCTTCAATTATTCGATTACTACGAGCAGCGCCCGCTGATCGGACGCCGCATCGCGCGCGAGGCGATCAGCGCCGAGCGCGCGGGCTACGCCGCGGCCCGTGGCATTATCGTCCATAGCCGCTGGGCCGAAGAGAGCCTTTTGCGCAGCTACGCAATTCCGCAGCGACGTATCCACGTCGTCGTGCCGGGGGCGAATCTGGACGCGTCCGCATACGCGCGCTGGGAGGCAGAGGAGTTGTCGCGGCGTAGCGCAAACGGTGGGGAACGCGTTGGGCGTCCCGTTCGGCTTCTCTTCGTCGGCAAATACTGGCGTCGCAAGGGGCTCGATCGTCTGCTACGCGCCCTGGCGCTCGGCCGCCGGTCAGGACTCGCCGCCACCCTGAGAGTCGTAGGCTGCGAGCGTGAAACCCTTCCGCGCGAGCTGCGAAACATAAAGGGCGTAGAATGGACGGGCTTTCTGGACAAGCGAAAGAGCGCCGGGCAGTTCCTGCGAACGCTCGCCGAGTGCGATGTGGGCTGCCTGCTTTCGCGCGTGGAAGCCGGGGGCATAGCCTTGCGCGAATATCATGCGCTCGGCCTCGCCGTCCTGGGCACAGACGCCGGGGGCGCAGCCGAACACATGATAAGCGGCGCTTCAATCCCGGTATCGACACGCGCGAGCGACGAAGAGATAGCCTCCAAGCTTCTGGAGTTGGAGAGGGATTCCTCGCGCCTGCGGGAGTTGAGGGATGCGGCCTGGCGCGGGCGTCGCCAGGCGTTGTGGGAGACTACGGTCGAAAGGATTCTAAGCTTCTGGCCCCACGAGCAGCAGCAGCGCGACATTTCCGGCCAACCGCCAAAGGCCAGCTCGGGCTATCTTAGCCAATCCCTTTCAGCAGGGAATACACGCTAATGCAAAAGCCCCGGCCGCAGAGGCGTGGGTCGAACACTATTGATACGAATAAGTCGATTTCACAGCGTAGAGAGGATGAGTCAACTGGCTTTTCAACGGCTAACAGTTGAGCGCAGTGACGGCGAGCACGCCGTAGGGCCGGACGCGAGCGCCACTGAGTCATCGTTGCATGGCGTGCTGGCGCGCGGTGGAGCGACGCTCGGCCTGGCCGCCGGCATCGAACGCGCCTCGGGTTTCGTCGCAAACCTGCTCGCGGCCCGTCTAGCGGGGCCGCACGCCTACGGCGCTTATTCGGTCGTGCTCGCCACGGCCGGCACTGTCGCCGCATACGCGGGGGCAGGCATCGGCGCGACGGCGAACAGATTTTCGGGACAGTATCGCCGCGAGGGCAAGGGCTATCGCGGATTCCTGCGGGCGCTCGTGCTGATGAGCTTAGGGTCTGCGCTCGTGGCTGTGGCGTTGATGCTGGTCGGAGCAGGGCCGCTCGCGCGCGCCGTGCTTCGTAATGAGAGCCTGACCACACTGTTGAGGCTGGCGGCGATTCTGGCCGGGGTTATGATCTTGCTGGAATGCCTGCGGGGTCTGCTCGTGGGCCAGCAGAAGTTCCAGGGGTTGTTGCTCCTGTCTCTGATCTTGGGGCCGGGCCTGCTCCTGC
>DASQYE010000494.1:0-5519 GCA_035639355.1 Pyrinomonadaceae bacterium | reverse complement strand
TACGGGCGAGGGCCAGTGATAACGTAAACCCCTCAAAGTGGGCAACGGCCTGGAGAAGACGCCCGTCATCGGCGTCAGGTGTCTGGCGTACATGGTGCGCGCCGTCCATTCTCTGAGGACGCTGGGCACAAGCCAGCCGGGGAGACGCCGCTTCGTGGCGGCGGCGGGAACACCTTCGAGGCGCGCATCCAGGAGTTGGTGCGCCAGCGTGATCGCGCAGGCGACCCAATCCGCCTGCCGCCGCCCACGTCCCAGGCACAACCCCCAATCAAAGCCTGCGGGACGAGATTCCAGCGCCAACGCTATGTCGCACAACCATAGAGGCCGCCAGGCCCCCTCTCGCAGCAAGTGAAAGCAGAGCAGGGAAAAGTGGTCTTCAGGCCCCGGCACCCGTATGCCTTCTTCTCCCACTGGAAAGAGCTGCGAGCGAGCGTACAGCTCGTCAAAGCTCAGACCGCCGAAGCGCGAGAACCCCTCGTGTAAATCAACTTCGCATCCCAACGGCTCCCCGTGCGCACTCTCTATGGCCGAGCGCGCCGCCCCGTACTGTCGGGGCCGCACGCACAGGTCTATGTCTGAGTAGGGGCGCAGGCCCTCGTCCGGGTATAGACGCGCGATGGCCCAGCCCTTGACGAGCAAGGGCTCGACGCCCGCCGCGCGAAGCCGCCCGAAGACCCGCGCGATATTGCGGCGGTGCATGGCGGCCCGCAATGTCTGTAGCCGGTAGGCATCGCGCAACTGCGAGACGACTGCGGCGAGCGATGATCCCGGCTCGCCTTGACGAACGCGCCACCATGCAAGCGCCGCCGCGCCCGTTTCAAACAGCAGCGGCGCGAGCGCCGAAAGCTCCCCCTCTTCGCAAAGCAAAGCGGGCGGGTCGGGCCTCCATGCGCCCGAAAGCAGACGGGCCAGAAGGCGGCCCTGTGATAGTGGCAAACCGGATTCAGCCATCTTCAATCCGATCCTAGCGCGGCCCCGGATCAAAGCAAACGCAGTCGCCGCAGTTCAAGCCCGAACAGCACGGAGGATCCGCCCCGCAGCAGGGAGCGCCGACTCCGCCGCAGGTCGAGGCGGTCTGCGCGGCCGTCGGCGCGACGATGGATGTCACGAGCGGCACGGCGATGGCCGTCGCCATTCCCAGGCTTCGTATCAACGCTCGCCTTGATATGGGCGCAAACCCGGCAGAGGCGGGTGTGCCCGCCTTTAGTAAATCGGATTTCTCAAGCTGATCGAGTGCGAGCCGGGCGACCTCCTCAGAGACGGGCGACTTCAACTCGCGCTCAAGCCTCTCGGCCACTTGCGCGACCGTCAGCTTTCCGTCGCAGTGCTTCCAGACAAGCGCGGCCGTATGGTTCAGGCAATGCGCCTGGTGGCTTTTCAAGTCGTAGACCAGCGTCTCGCCGGGGACTTCCTGAATCAACAGCCCATCTTTTCGAGCCGCCGGGACAAGCGGCTGCGTTCGTTTCATAACGCCTCCAAAAGATCGTGGATTTACTCTTCAAGCCTCTTTAAGATGGCTCGCGCCACCTCCGTGGCCTCGCCGCGCACGCCTTTGAGTGCGGTCGCGGTCGAAGCCGCCTGTTGTAATGCGTAGAGCGCGGCGCGTGGATTGCGCCGCGCAGAGACTGTGTTTGCCAGCAGCTCAAGCATTCCCTGTCCGGCAGAGAGCCTGCGAGGTCGCCATCGCGCGCCCTTCCTGTAAGGGCTTGAAATGACCAGCCCGACCGGCAGCGGCTTGTCTCCGGCCCGCCCGCCAAACTCCTCTACCCCGTACTTCTTCTGCTTCGCCGAAGAGGCGTCTTCGCGCACCTGCAACGGCTTCGGAAATGGGTGCACGCGCCCGCTCCTGTCCATCACCGCGTACTCGTCCGAATAATAGCTTGCGCCGAGCCGCACCAGCTCGGCGACGAGCGTCGTCTTGCCGCTCAAGCTGCGTCCCGGAATCAGAATCGCCCGCCCGCGCCATCCCACCACGCCCGCGTGAATAAAGACGCGACGGCGCGCAGCCTCCGCCACGTACAGCTGCAAGTCTGACTCGAACCGCTCCAACATCTCGTCCAAATCGGTCGTGCGCGCCAGCCGCGTAATATCACTGTACAAAAGATTGAAGCGACGCACGCCCGGCCTCGCCGCTCCCGCTGCGCCGCCGTGGACGAGCGAGTACAGGCGATCGACCACGGAGACCGGCGACGGCTTCCAGCCGATGGGCAGATAGCTCTCGATTGCGTCCAGCAGCGCCGGATTATTGACGCGCACGCCGACGCGCACGCCGTAAGCTGTGAAGGACATTCCGTCCGCCCAACCCAGGCGGTCTATCTTCTTCATTCAACCGGATTCCCAACTGAGTCGCGGAATCTTCGATACGGACATAGATCATCCTTCCGGGTAAAGAGCGCCGCCTTCGGTCGTCGAGCTTGAATTTGACCTTGAGCCGGTTTGCGTTTCCGATTCTCTCTCGCCCAGAGGGCTTTCAAAGCGATAGCGCCTGGAAAAAGTCGCTCCTCGGGCCAAACTCTTTTTCCGCCACCTTCGGCCTGAACACACCACGGTCATGGCCGGGTGTTTCTAGCGTCTCTTTGATAAGCTTTATGAAAGGCTCCCTGTGCTCGAAGTAAGCTCACCCGAGAAGGGATTGGGTATTGAATCTCGGCCTAGCGAGTCGAGTGTCGGGAGCGACTTCCGCTTTTAAGAGTTTCGATAATTGGCAGGATTCAAAAAATCGTCCTGTGCAGCAGATGCGCCCATCACATTACCACCCCGCGCGGGAGATTGAAAGCAAAATGCTTCTTCGCTCGATCGCCATGAAGCGTGCCAGGAGGGATGCCTAATGCTCTCGTTCATACAGCAGACGGCCCATACGATTATCGCGACGCCGCGCGAGGGCGCGGCCGAGAACACTATCATCAACGCCGTGCAATGGCTGCGGCTGATCGTCGAGACAACGGGCGCAGTCATTATAGGGATGGGCGTCGCCGTCGCCGCCTACCAGTTCGTGCGCGCCCTTATCCCGCCGCAGATGGAAAGCTACAACAGCATCAGGCTGACGCTGGCGCGCTACCTGGCGCTCGCACTGGAATTCCAGCTCGGCGCGGACATTCTCTCGACGGCGATCGCGCCAAGCTGGGACCAGATAGGCAAGCTCGGAGCCATCGCCGTCATCCGCACCGGCCTCAACTACTTTCTGACGCGCGAGATGAGGGAGGAGAAGAAGGGATTGGCGCGAGACAGCGGCGGCGAGCCCGCAGCCGACGACGGGTGAGCCCCGGAACGTCGAGCGCGTCTCAAGGCCACCCTCGCCTCTCTTTCTCTCTTACCACTTGACCGTGCCTTCCTTAGAGGTGTCTATCTGGGCCAGCTGCGCCCCCTCGTTGAAGAAGAAGATCTTCATATTGTCGAAGAGGAACTCGTGCGTGTCGGGGTTGGACAGGTCCAGACCGTAGTGGTTGATGAGCTGGTTCTGTTTCTGTAGCCAAGCGGCCCAGCACGGCTGGCAGATTTCCGCCCCGAGGCGCTGGCCCAGCTCCGTCGGTATCGGCGCGTAGCCGAGGGCCTCGCGCTTCTCGCCGCACCGCGCGCATTTGATCTTATCTGACATCTCAAAGACTCCTTGAAAAATTCTTTACGGCCTTGAAGCGAAAAGCATAGCACACAAAATGGAGCGCGTGCCTCTGCTTCGCCGCCCGCTACCCGGCGACCAGCGTCGCCGCCGTGATGACGGCGGAAGTTATAAGCGAGAGGACGTGCACGCGAGTCGCTCTCGCTCGCAGAGCCGAAACCAGCTTGCCGTCAGTTATCTTTTCCACACCGTCGTCCATGTCGCGTGCACCACGCGCAGCCAGCAGCACTCAAGTCTTCTCCCTGGCCTGGAAGATTTCCATGCCGGCGAACCATGCGGGAAAGAAGATCAGGAACCTTGACCAGAGAGGCGCGTGGTAAAACAGCATCAGGCCAGCGCCGGCAATGGTCAGGGCGAGCACTATATAACCGACGATCTTTCGTCTTCGCTGTCCTTTGGGCCCAATGTTTAGAACCTGGCTCATCAGAGTTACGCCTGCCCTTTCTACACTCGCATGTTCGTCTCGGTTTTGATTTCAGTTTTGAGGGATGCTTCCGTAAAACGGGCGCGCTCGTCCCGACCGGCAATCCGCGAATCATTCAAAATCCCGTATGTCTTTGAAAGGCACTTCCGCGTCCGTGAAGTCCGGGCGATAGTAATGCGATGCGCCGTCGTATTCCTGCATCCAGCCCTCTTCCATCCCAAGCTCGTCGAGCGCCGAGAGAGCGCGCAGCCATTCCGATTCCGTGATGCGGCGCGACAGAAGCAGGTAGCGCTCGTCTGTGGCCGCGCGGTTGGTGGCATAGTACTGGGCCATCATCGAGACGGCGACGCGCGGGCCGAGCGCGTCCCTGATCCATTCGAGAGACTCGCGCACGCCCGCCAGATCGTTCGGCAGCACGAGCAGGCGAATCACCAGACCGCGCACGAGCAAGCCTTCTCCATCGAATACCAGCTCGTCGCCCATCTGCCTGTGCATCTCGGAGATAGCGCGCCGCGCGTGCTCCTTGTAGTCTTTGACTTTCGAGTATTGATAACCCGCCTCGGAATCCGCGTATTTCAGGTCGGGCAGGTAAACGTCAACCACGCCGTCCAGAAGCCGCAGCACTTCCGTAGAATCATAAGCGTTGGTGTTATAGACGATGGGCAGACGCAGGCCACGCCCGGCGGCCAGCCAGACGGCGCGCGCCATCTGCGGAGCGAAGTGGGTCGGCGAGACGAAGTTTATGTTGTGACAGCCGCGCTCCTGCAACTCGATCATCATAGAGGCTAGACGCTCGTGCGTGACCTGGTTTTTGATCTGCTCCTTGTGCGTCTGCGATATCTGGTAGTTCTGGCAGTAGACGCAGCGCAAATTACAGTTGCCGAAAAATATGTTGCCCGCGCCGTGTGTGCCAACAAGAGCGGGCTCTTCGCCGAAGTGCGCCGTGTAGGACGAGACGATGGGCAGGCTGCCCGAGTAGCAGGCGGCGATCTCTTCGCGCAGACGGTTATTGAGGCAATCGCGCGGGCAGACCGTGCAGCGTTCGAGCAGCGCTTCGAGCGCCCGGACGCGCCGCTCAAGCTCGCCCGTCGAGTGTAGCTTCAGATACGAGGGCTCTCTAGTCATGGTGTCTGAAATGAATGAAATGCGGCTTGTGCCTTTCCACCAGCTCGGCAGGCCCATACTGCTTGCTCAAGCGCCAGATGAAATCCATCTCCGTATGGATGGTCGAAAGCGCCAGGCGCGCCTCGAAGATGAGCAGCATGCTCCCGTAAAAGAGGAAGCAGGCCCCGATCAAACCCGTGACGATCGGTATCCAGTTGTAGCGTGGAGCGCCGCTGACGGCGACGGCCCCTATGGCGACCGATGTCGAGACGAAGATGCCGAGCGCCATGTAAAAGACGGTCATGCAGCGCTGTAGCAATCGCGCGCGGCTCGTCAGCTTGTCGAGCTGGGTGAAGATCACGGCGCGGCGTTCGT
>DASQYE010000493.1:0-3944 GCA_035639355.1 Pyrinomonadaceae bacterium | reverse complement strand
TCACGCGCACGAGCGACACGGCGAAGCCGAATGAGCCCACGCCCGCGCCTGCCGTCGAGACGACGATGGAGCCGGCCTCGTCTTCGAGCGCCGCGACGCCGCTGCTGCAATTCGTAAACCTAGACATCGACGGCATAGTTTACCGCGTGCCGCTTGGCAGTACGGTCGCCGTCCCCGTCAGTAAGAAGAGCATTAAAATCAACGTCAGCGCCGCGCCTTGACAGCCGCAGGCTGACGGGGCATTGCACGAAAGCTGAGAATTTAGAGCGAATATTCGAGCACCCGAAGCGATTTTTCGGGCAAAGATGGAGGTTGCCCGAAAAATCAGCGAGATTTCAGATAACTCTCTTGACACAGGTTCGTTGCTGAAAGTAGATTCCCGGCGCTTAGCATTTTCCCATTGGCGGAGTCTCATCCCTCCAACTCTTCACAAAGGAGCAATATCATGTCATCACTTTCTCACCAAACAATTGCTACCCTTACAGGATATTTGATTGGATTGTCCCTTGTCACCGCCTCGATTTTCTCATTGCTGCCGACGATCACATACGGAGCTACCATACAGGAGCAGGCGAGAATAGTGACAAAGCTGGAAACTCCTAAAGACCCTGTGAAAGTAGCCCTCGTGAAAACGAAAAAAGGCGATGTCGAGATAAACAAAGAATTCATCGCCGATGATGATTGGTTCAAGGGCTTGGCCGTGCGCGTAAAGAACACCTCGGGAAAAGCCATCACATGGCTTAGCGTAGGGCTGTTTTTCCCTAGAGATAAAGATTATATTCCGGCTGATCCTCGTGACCCGATGCAGACGCTCCCTTATTCCGACAGCATCGGCTACGGGGGGAGTAGAATTCATATGCCGGATTCTCCACCTGTTGGGCTCAAGCCCATCGCACCGGGCGAGCACGTTGATATAGAACTGCCCGACCGGCAGTATCTCGAAATCAAGACCGCCCTGGCGCAGATCAGCTTTCCCGCCAGCATCAAAAAGATCGAAGTCCGTCTTGAAGCAGTTCACTTCGAGGATGGTACGCTTTGGGAATCGGGGACTTGGTTTCAGCGTGATCCAAATGACCCTAAGAAGCTTTACCTGATAGACCCGGATGATCCGCAAAAGCTGATACCGATAGAGCCGCCACCTACGCCAAGCGGCGAGGCTTCTCCTGCTCTTTTTTATTCTGAGAGGTTCGACTATAAGAACTTTTTAGACGCAAGATCAACTCTATTTCAAAAGGAAGTTGTGGCAGGATACAAACCATAACGGCATTTCCGAAGCCGCAGAATTGTATACGTTGCCAAAACTGGGCATTATCAGCATCCGGCTGGATTATAAAGAATCGAAGAAAACAGACCAGTATGGCAACGAGTTCCGTTATCGAGCCAAGTTGAGGGATGTGAAGGGATCGGAAGCCGGGCATTGGGCGAGCGATGTATTCCTGAAAAGCGGCGGCTAATTTAGAGCCGCCAATCCGGAAACGCCGGTTGGCGGCTGTTTTCATACTGCTGCGCTCTGCTTGACCTTCGCGGGCGCGGCGGCCTAGCATGAGCGTCAAACACAGTCGCCCCCAACTCGTTCAAGTTTGTTCCAAGAAGGAAGGATACTGAGATGGCAGACGAAAGCAGCGATAAAAAGTGCGCTCATCCGAGTTGTAGTTGCCGTGTCTCCGGAGACGATAACTATTGCAGCGAGTACTGTAGGGATGCAGGGGATATAACGGAGATCGGCTGCAATTGCCAGCACGCGGGCTGTTCCTGAAAATTGAGCCTAAGCGTTCAGGGAAATCTGGCGGCGCTTCGTGCGAGCCCTCGGAGGCGCGCATGAAGCGCCGCTTTTCTTCATTGCCCGCCGATGGACGGGCGCGTTAAAGTATCTTCAGCTTAAATTCAGGCATGAGCAGCTTAATGGAAACCGGAATCGGGAATGGGCGCGCGCGCACGGCAGCATCTAGCGAGACGGTGCTGGCGCGTTTACGCGAAACTGTCGGCGCTGAGTTCGTGATCGTAGACGCCGAGCGGGTCGAGCCCTACGCGCAGGACGCCTTGAAGGAGAAGTTTCCGCCCGAGGCCGTCGTGCTGCCACGCTCCGCCGAAGAGATCGCAGCCATCCTGCGGCTCGCCAACCGTGAGAGGTTTCCCGTCACGGCGCGCGGCGGAGGCGTGGGCTATACGGGCGGAGCTGTGCCGGTCGATGGCGGCATCGTCATCGGCACAGACCGCATGAACCGCATTAAAGAGGTCAGCGCCGATGATCTATATGTCGTGACCGAGCCGGGCGTGACTACCTTTGCGCTTCAGCAGGCGGTTGAGCAGTACGGTCTTTTTTATCCGCCCGACCCGGCCTCGTATAAGAATTCTTTCATCGGCGGCAACATAGCTGAGAACGCGGGCGGCATGCGCTCGGCCAAGTACGGCGTGACCAAGCATTACGTGCTCGGCCTTAAGGTGGTGACGCCGACGGGCGAGATCATCGTGACCGGAGGGCGAACCAGCAAAAACGTCGTCGGGTTCGATTTGACCGGCTTGATGTGCGGCTCCGAGGGGATGCTCGGCATTATCACGGAAGCGACGCTCAGGCTTTTGCCGCTGCCCGAAGCGACGCGCACCGTGCGCGCGACATTTCATACCATGAGCGAAGCGTGCGCCTGCGTGCCGCGCTTCACGCGCGCCCGCGTCACACCCGTAGCCATAGAGGTGCTCGACCGAAACTCCATCGCGGCGGTCGAATCGGAGTTCGCCTTCGGGCTGCCCGCAGATGCCGGGGCGCTCCTTATCGTCTCCGTAGACGGATCAAGCGAGGAGGTCGAGCGCTCGTCGCTACTGGTCGAGCAGGTGATGCGCGAGGGCGGCGGCTTCTGCCTGCTTCGCTCCGCGACGCGCGAAGAGGAGGAGCGCCTCTGGGACGTGCGCCGCGCGCTTTCGCCCGCGATGAAAAAGTACGGCACGCTCAAGCTCAACGAAGATGTGGTCGTGCCGCGCTCGCGCGTTCCCCAACTGGTCGAGCGCGTCGAAGAGATAGGTCGTCGCCATGAAACCTTCGTCGTCAATTTCGGACACGCGGGCGACGGCAATATTCACGTCAATTTCATGTGCGACCGCGAAGACCCACGGGCCGTCGCGCGAGCCCGCGCCGCCGTGCGCGACACTTTCGCCGTGGCGGTCGGGCTTGGCGGAACCATCAGCGGCGAGCACGGCATAGGCTACGTCAAAGCGCCGTACCTGGACATGGCCGTCACTCAGACCACTATGGAAACGATGAAGCGAATCAAGCGTGCCCTAGACCCGCTCGGCATTCTCAATCCCGGAAAGATGTTTGTGTGAGCCGGCGGTCTCGCGTTTATAAGGCTTGCGATTGGAAGAGCGCGTTCGTGATTTAAAACCCTGAAATTGAGATTACAGATTATGAAAGAGATTACGGATTCTAAGACGGGCGATCGCAAGACTTGAATCTGTGATCCGAGAATTATAAATCCTTTCGATGATCTCGACACTGATAGAGCTTCAGCGTTTGAAGCGGCTGGAACGAACGGGCTGGACGCTGCGCGGGCTTGCGCCGGGCGCGGAGTCGGTCGCGGCGCATTCCTACGGAGTGGCGCTCGCCGCGATGATGCTGGCCGACGAGCTTGCGGCGCGCGGCGTCCGCGTAGATGTCGAGCGATTGTTGAGGATGGCGCTCTTGCACGACTGGGCCGAAGCGCGTGTCGGGGATATGCCGCGCACGGGCGGCGAGTATTTCGGCGCGGAGGCCAGAAGGCGTGCCGAGCGCGCGGCCTTCGACGATATTGTGCGCGGTCTGGGCCGCCGCGCCGAAGCCTTGTACAGCGAGCTGCACGAGGATTACGAGCGTCGCGCGAGTCTGGAAGCGCGGCTCGTCAAGGCGGCCGACATCATAGACCTGCTCGTCCAGGCGCTCGCCTTCGAGCGCGCGGGCGTGCGCGGACTGAATG
>DASQYE010000492.1:0-2999 GCA_035639355.1 Pyrinomonadaceae bacterium | reverse complement strand
TGCGAGAGCAGTACGGAAGGACGCCTGCGGTCAAGGCCGTAGAAGGCACGGGCCCAGTCCGTCTTACCCCAAGCCCAATCGTCCACTCCCGCCAGTTGCAGCACGTCCGCGCCGCGTCGAATGAACGTATTCGCGTTATTGAGCACGCCGATGTGCGCCCGCTCTAAAGCGCGCGTGGTCAGCTGCGCGTCCGTGTAATGATCGTGATTGCCGAGCACGGCCCAGATGCCCTCGGGCGCGACGAGAGCGCCCAGCGCCTCTGCGCAAGGCACAATGTAGCGGCGGTACATGGTCGTGTAATCGCCGGTCAGCGCGACCAGGTCGGGCCGTGCGCTCTGGGCCAACTCGACGACGCGCCGCACCTCTTCAAGAGAGACTATGCGACTGTGGTGTATATCCGATACCTGCACGATGCGAAAGCCGTCGAAGCTGTCCGGAAGATCGCGCAGGAAGATGTCAGTCTCCGAGACCTCGTAACGGTTAGGCTCTATGAGACCGGCATAAGCGGAGGTCGCGGAGACGGCCAAGAGCGGCGCGGCCGCTAGCCCGCTCAAGAATTGTCTTCTCGTCAGCTTGAATTTAGACATTGCGCCTGCGATTGTATAATGCGCCGGGCAGCAGGCAATAGGCGGAAAGTCGTCGCTTCAAGATTCCAGCAAAATCATCATTGTAAACAGTCAGGAGCGGACGTATAATCCGCTCGCTTAAATTAGCGATGCGAGTCGTCCTCGTCCTCTCTCTCTAACAACCATTCCTGTAATGCCGTCAGGAAACAGGCAATGCGATCCTTCATGGTGAAGAACCTTACAGACCGGGCGATGCGGTAGCTTTTCAGGCGAGGAAAAATATTAAGCAAGGAACCATCAGCCTTAATTTCACTCTCGTCCTGACGCTGGTTTTGCTCGCCGTGTGCGCAGCGTCCCTCCTGGCTATGATACTGCTGATGAGGGGCTCGACCGCGCTTTCCGGCAACAATGGCGCGGGCTCTGACAATAGCAACAGAACAAGCGCGCAATCCGCCGAGGCAGCGTCGCTTTTGAAAGCCGCGCGGCTCTCGCTGCCTCAAGCAGCCGGGGCGTGGCTAATAATCAGCCAGGCGGGAGGGGGGCTGGCCGGTAATATTGACGGAGGCTTGATCATCACCTCAGAAGGCAAGGTCGCCGCAGGAGGGCCAGCCAAGCCCGGTGAATTTCGCCTGTCCTGTAAAGCGCAGCTCTCGGCCGACGAGCTGCACAAGCTCGATCAGACAGTTCTGTCCGCCCGTCCCGTCGCCTGGAAGGGGCGCTATATTGAGCCCGAGAGTCCCGATGGATGCTGCGACCAATACTCATATATGCTTGAGTTGCAGCGCCGCCGGGCGGATGGAACCGTGCAGGTTTACACCACCTCCTGGTATGACGGTTCTGCCTATCTGCGGCCCGAAGACCTCGCCTCGATACATGAGGCCGCCATGATGATCAAGAATAATGCGCTCAGTAGATGCGAGCATTAGCGCCGCTGTCGGCCGAAAAGCCGGAAGTATCGCACCCGCGAGCGCATGTCGGCGAGCATTCGTTCGCCCATTACATACTGGCTCTGTTTTCGAGTCTCCAGGCCGGGCGAGTTGATTGACGTAAGCATCGCGCCTTGACAATCTCGCCTCGCGGATTAGTATAAGTTTTCGCTTGGGAAGGTGGCTCTCGCGGAGATGTGGCCGAGTGGCTGAAGGCGGCGGTTTGCTAAACCGTTATGGGTCAAAAGCCCATCACAGGTTCGAATCCTGTCATCTCCGCCATCACTTTGAAACGATGAACGCGGAACGCGGAACGATGAGCTGAAGTTGCTTCTAGTTCATCATTCACGGGTTCCGCGTTTATCATTTGATGATATGACTATTCGCGTCCGTTTCGCACCATCGCCGACCGGCTACCTGCACATCGGCTCCGCTCGCACGGCGCTCTTCAACTGGCTCTACGCGCGCCACGTCGGCGGGCTCTTCCTGCTGCGCATAGAGGACACGGACGCGCAGCGCTCGACCGAGGCTTCGACGCGCTCGATCATAGAGGGCCTGGAATGGCTCGGCCTGGATTACGACGAAGAGATAATCTTTCAGTCGAATAATTTCGAGAAGCACCGGCGCGCAGCCCTTGGCTTGATCGAAACCGGCACGGCCTACCGCGACTTCACGCCGAAGCAGGAGCGCGCCGACTCGAACGTCAAGCAGGGAATCGCCGAAAGGGCGCGGGCGGCGGCCGCAGAAGGCACGGATCACAGGAGCAACCCTTTCCGCGAGCTATCGAGAGAAGAGTCCGAGCGGCGCGCACGTGAGGGTGAGCCCTTCGCCGTCCGCCTGAAGGTGGCGCGCGATGGCTACACGCGGTTCGAGGATGCCGTCTACGGCACGCAGGAGCGCGCCTATGAGGAGATCGAAGACCTCGTGCTGCTGCGCTCCGACGGTCATCCGCTCTATAACTTGTCTGTCGTGCTCGACGATATAGAGATGGGCATCACGGATGTCATTCGCGGGCAAGACCACCTGACGAACACGCACAAGCAGATACTTATCTACGAAGCGCTGGGAGCGCAGCCGCCGCGCTTTGCGCACCTGCCGCTGATACTCGCTCCGAACAAGAGCAAGCTCTCCAAGCGCAAGCACGGCGAGGTCGTATCCCTGACGACCTATCGCGACCGGGGGTTTGTGCCCGCCGCCTTTCGCAACTTCCTGGCGCTCCTGGGCTGGTCGCCTGACAGTGAGCAGGAGATCATGACGCTCGAAGAGCTGACCGAGAAGTTCTCCCTGGCGGGAATCGGCCGCGCCAATGCCGTCTTCAACTTCAGCGAGAGCGATCCGCGCCAGTGGACGGACGCCAAGGCGCTCTGGATGAACGCGGAGTACATACGCACCATGCCCCTCTCGGAGTTGATGCCGCTCGTTAAAGAGGAGCTGCGCTCGGAAAAGCTCTGGCGCGAAGAGTACGCTGACGAAGAGAGCGCGTGGTTCGAGCGCGCCCTAGACTTGA
>DASQYE010000491.1:0-3437 GCA_035639355.1 Pyrinomonadaceae bacterium | reverse complement strand
GCCCATACTGGTCTGAATCCGTGCTGCTCAGACTCGGGCACGCCTTTGAACGGGCACGGCCGCTAGAGGCGCGACCACGGGTGCGCGCCTTTGAGTAGAAGCCGTGCGCCTCAGTGTGCTTCCGTAGTGTTTGGATGAGGGAGGACGCCGGGGGCAGCAAACCACGTCGGTCTCGGCCGGTTATCCGGAGACGCTGACGTGTAGAGTGAAGGTGCGCTCCGGCGGTTTATCCTTTTCCCAGGGGCGATGGTATTGGAGCTTGATCGTCGCTTCGCCCTGCTTCGCCGCTTGAAACTTCCAGGCGTGAACGCCGCCCTCGCCGACTCGGCCGCTCGATTCTGTCTCGACTGAATCGGCCAGCTCGCAGGCGGGCGCTCCCTTTGATTTAAGCTCCCAGCGGAAGCCGGTCGTCCGATTTTCGTTGAGGCGAATCAAAAACGTCTCGCCGACCGAGAGCCTGAGGCTTCGCCCGTTGGACTGTTCGTCAACCTCTTTCAAAGCGTCCGTCCTTCATATACCGGCAGGAGACTTCTACTTACCTTACATACCGCCAGGAACCTTTACGGCCTCGCGATTCGCTGTTGACGAAGGCGCGCTCGCGTCTCTTTATCGGGAATCAGATCGCCCGTGAACAGCTCGACGATTCCCTTGGCCGTGCCGACGATAGGCGTCGCGTCCAGGCCCACGTGGATCGAGCCGCGCAGCAGCCCCTTCTTCTTTATCTCGTAACCGGCCAGCCCCAGAGCGACCGCCGTGCCGATGATAGGAACCGGCTTAATCAGGCGCTTGGCTATGCGCCACCCGCCCGCGCGCATGAATCTTCTGCTTAGTGTTGCTGCCATCTGCTCTGCCCGCGCCTCCCTCAGCTCAAACCCAGCTCTTCACGAAACTTTCGCTCGTTATAAGGGGAGAGATTAAAAACTCTTCCGTCCACCTCGAAGGTTGGGACTTTGCGCTTGCCATTATTGACGCGCATGACGTACTCGGCTGCGCCCTCGGTCTGCTCTATGTTGATCTCCTCGTAGGCGATGCCCCGCTCGTTCAGGAATCGCTTGGCATGACGACAATCGCCGCACCACTCGGTCGTGTACATTTTGATGCTTGTCATAACCTTTGCGTCAGGCGTCTCCTTGAAGAAATTTTTTGACTCTTATTGTACTCGCCGGGGCGGCGCGGACGCCAGCCAGGGGTTAAGGGCTCAGGAAGCTGCGGCCGACGGCCGGGCCGGTGATCTTTCGGGGCCGTGATGTGTTAGCATGACGCGTCGCTCTATAAAACAGACCGCGCGCCTTACAGTATGAACCTAAAGCTGCGATCTTTGGTCTCGGGGCTGTTCGCCCTATACCTTCTTTTCCTGGCCCTGGCCTGCGATTCTTCGGGCACGAAAACGGGCCGCGCGCTGCTCATCTACACGCCGCACGGGCAGGATATGCTGCGCGATTTCGTCGCCCGCTATCGCGAGGCCAATCCGGGCGTGGACGTGCAGTTTCTGGACATGGGCTCGCGCGAGGTATTGGAGCGCGTGAGGGCCGAGCGCAACCGGCCGCAGGCAGACCTCTGGTGGGGCGCGGCCCACACGACATTCCAGACCGCTGCGGACGAAAACCTGCTCGCGCCCTACAGGCCCACTTGGGCCGAAAGCGTAGCGGCCGAATCGCGCGACGCGCAGGATCGCTGGTACGGCACTTATCAAACGCCTGAGGTGATCGTCTACAACAGCGAGGCTATTGATGCCGCCTCGGCTCCGCGAGATTGGGATGACGTGCTGGACCCCAGGTGGCGCGATAAGGTCTTGATACGCAATCCGAACCCGTCGGATTCTATGCGCGCCATCTTCGGCGCGATGATCTGGCGCTTCTACCGCGAAACGGGCTCGCCCGCGGGTGGCTACGACTGGCTGCGCCGCCTGGACGCGAACGTCCACGAATACACGGCGGACGGAACTCTGTTGGTGCAAAAACTGGCGCGGCGCGAAGGTCTCATAAGCCTCTGGAACATGCCCGACGTACACATCTATCGCGAACAGAAGAACCTGCCCCTGGCCTATGTCATCCCGGCCAGTGGCACGCCCGTCATCACAGACGGGATAGCCATCGTGCGCGGCGCGCCGCACGAGGATGAGGCGCGCCGCTTCTACGAATTCGTCACTACGCCAGAGAGCCTCTTGCACGCGGCCCGCGCCTACTACCGCATCCCCGTGCGCACGGACGTAGACCGCGCGCAACTGCCCGCGTGGATGAACGAGCCCTTCACGCGCATGCCCCTTAATTGGGAGCTGCTGCGCAGGGAGGGCAACGAATGGATGCGCTACTGGGACACGGAGATTCGCGGGCGGAGCAGGCAATGAGGCGGAAAACCTTTTTTTGAGCGCCGCCGTCGCTTGAAAACCTGCGCCGTGCCCCGCACAATAGTGCGACGGCTCTCGCTGGCAGGCGAAGCCCGGCAGCATTATTAAAAGAACAGATCGGGAGATCAAGTTGATGCAAATACGTAAACGGGCAATCGCCCATGTTCTCTTACTGGCGGCTCTTCTCTTTATCACGGCGACGGCAACGCCTGCGCAGGGCGACCGCACGCGCCGCGTCCGCTTCGCGCGTGGCCGGACGACGACTGTGATTAAGGATGCTGTGGTGCGCGGGACGCGCGACCGCTACGTGCTGCGTGCGAGTGCGGGCCAAACCTTGATCGCGCATATCACGTCGCTCGAAAACAATGCCGTCTTCGACATCTACGCGCGCGGCGGAAAGAGGATTCTGGACGGGGCGCAGGAGACGACCGACTGGACGGGCGAGCTTCCGCGCTCTGGAGACTATGTCATAGAGGTCGGCGGGACGCGCGGCAACGCCAGCTACACGCTCGAAGTGACGATCCGCTGAGACGGGGTCGAACATTTTTTTTGAAGCCGTCTTTCTTCGGCACGCTCGCGCGAGCGCGCCCGGAGGGGGGGTCGTCGTTTCAGTAAAAGCTTCTAAGGATCGCGCAAGAGAAAGGAAGGGTATGAGACTAGAGCTAAGAGGTTTGCTTCTGGCCGCCGTCATGTGCGCGGGCTTCGGCGCGGCGGCGGCTTCCAAAGCCGTCGCGCAGCACGGCGACGGCGCGTCCGGCTCAAACACCAGCGTCTATACGGACATCGCCGGGAATAAATGCAGGACGATCAAAATTATCAGAGAGACGGGCGAGGCCGTGCAGCGTTGTCCGGGAATTGCGGGCTACAAGCTCGAAGTCGAGGACGGCGATGCGCGAATGTCCGTATCGGTAGTCGCCCCCAATGGTAAGAAGTCCGAGCTGAGCTACTGGCACGTCGTTACGCAGAGCTTTTCCAGCCTCGGCGACAAGGCCGAATGGCGCGTCCGCAAAGTCAACGGGAAAGTAGTCCCGGTCGCCTTGATCGTGCGCGTCAACGCCAGCGAAGACCCTTCAAATCCTGAGAAGACGAC
>DASQYE010000490.1:0-11418 GCA_035639355.1 Pyrinomonadaceae bacterium | reverse complement strand
TGGGCCTGCTGCTTCAAAGACTCTAATCTTCCGGCGGTCTGTATTCTACTGCCTACCCAGGTGAGCCGGTTCTGCGCATCGGTCAGATTAGGGTCGAGGCGCAGCGCTTCCGTAAATTCGTCCCTGGCCTTCTCGAACTGGCCGGAGATCATATAGGCATTGCCCAGATAGTTATGCGCCTCGGCTTGCGTCCTCCTGAGGCGGACGTACTGTAGGAGCGGTTCTACGGATTCTTTGTGGCGTCCGAGCGAGCCATAAGCCGCGGCCAGTTTAAGGTAGGCGTCGGCGTTGTCGGGTTCGAGTCGCACCACCTGCTTGAAAGCTTCAAGCGCCTTCTCACGCTCGCCCGCTCTGAAATATGCCATGCCCAGCCAGTAATGCGCCTGCGCCGCATTTGCCTGCAACCTCGTCGCCTCTTTATAGGATTCGATTGCCTCCCGATGTTGGCCCATCTTGTAATAGATCGAGCCCAGATGATAATGCAGCCACACTCCCGAAGGATTTAAGCTGATCGCTTTTTTCAAAGCCTCGACGGCTTCGGCGGGCCGCGCAAGCTTTTCGTAGACGACGGCGATATGTTGGTAGACGCGAGGCGATATGTTGCTCAGCTTGGCGACTTCCTGAAAAGCATCAAGCGCGGCTTCAAGCTGTCCGTTCTCTGCATAGTAGATGCCCAGATTTAAATAGGGCACGGGGCCGGGCTGTAGCCGCGCGGCCTCAGTCATGGCTTTAATGGCTTCGTCGTATTGCCGTAACCCCGCAAAGGCTACTCCCATATTGTTGTAGGCCGAAGCCTGTTCCGGCTTGAGACGGATGGCCTCCCTGTATGCTGCGACTGCCTGCGCGTCACGATCCAGAAAAAGGTAAGCGTCGCCAAGATAGAGAAACGCGTCAACCTCGTCCGGTTTAATTTGAGCCGTCCGGCTGAGCGGCCCTATCGCTTCCTCATAGCGCTTCAATAGCATGTAGGTCAAACCCAGGTTGAGGTGCGCTTCGACCAGATCGGGCGCAAGCTCTATGGCGCGCCTGTAGGCCATGACGGCCTCCTCATACCGACCCGCGTCCTGATGTTCCTGACCTTGCTGTAGATACCCTTGAGCGCCGGTCTGCCCCTGAGTGATCGTCGTCCGCTGCCCGGCCAGCGCCGGACAAGAAAGCGCGAAGCAGATCAGAAGGAGCAGCGCTAACCTGTAACTGTTCGGGTTTTTCATCTGAATGCAAAAAGCGCACATCCGGAGGGGGTTCGACATATAAGGCCGGACGATGGCGACGGCTCTCATTTTATACGGTCGCGGTCGTCTTTCTCAAAGCATGGGCTGGGTGGTTCGCGCCGGCTTGAAGGCTTCTCTATTTTTCCAGGTACATCCTGGCGGCCATCTTGGCGAGCTTCCACATCTTGCGCCACTCTATATTGCCCTCCTGGTCGCGCCCGGTGATCTTGTCGAGCACGAGCTTGCGGAAATGCTTGCCTTCGCGCCTGAGCATGAACTCCTTGGCGTAGGGGCGGGCCGTGTCGAAGAAGCTGAAGCCGGGGTCTGTGACGATGCCTATGCCTTCGAGGGTCATCAGAGCGCGGATGATGTAGGTGAAATTGGCTGGCAGACGAAACGGGTATTCGTACATCACTTCTGCCAGGTCGTAGGTCAGCTCCTTGAAGTTCACCTCGCCGAGCTTCAAATTAAGGTAGTGGCGAAAGAGTCCTTCGACGACGGGACGCACCTTTTCAGGATCGACGCCGGGCTTCAGGAAATTGAGGTTGATTAAGTCCTGGGCCAACCCGTGCACGTCGCGCCCGACGACGTGGAAGAAGGCGTCGATCATCATGGATTGCAGGCGCGGCGTGATCCGCCCCGTCATCCCGAAATCAAAGAAGGCGAGGTGGCCCGTGTCCATCACGAGCAGGTTTCCCGGATGCGGGTCGGCATGAAAAAACCCGTCCTCCAAAAGCTGCTTCAAATAGGTCTTGACCAGCAGGCGATTGACCTTTAGGGGAGAGATGCGATGGGCGCGCAAAGCTTCTATGTCTGTAACCTTCGTGCCGCGTATGAACTCCATCGTGAGCACATGCCTTGTCGAGTGCGACCAGTAGATGCGCGGGACGTGAATGGCGCGCCACTTCTTGAAATTCTCGCGGAAGCGGTCGGCGTTGCGTCCCTCCTGCGCGTAGTCCATCTCTTCGTGGATGGTCTCGTTGAACTCGCGCAGCATCCCTTCCCAGTCGGCGTTCTCGTTCGCCTGCGGGAAGAAGCGATTGACCTGGCGCACGATCTTGCGCAGGATGGCTATGTCCAGGCTGATGATCGCGTCCAGGTTAGGCCGCTGCACTTTGATGGCGACCTCTTCGCCCGTGTGCAGGCGCGCGCGATAGACCTGTCCGAGAGAGGCGGCGGCGACGGGCGCGGCGTCTATCTCGGCAAACGCCTGCTGCAAGGGTTGGCCCAGCTCGGCTTCGATTCGCGCGTAGGCGTCGGTGGTCGGGAAAGGCGGGACCTGGTCTTGAAGGGTCGCAAGCTCCTTAACATAAGCCAGCGGCAGCAGGTCGCCGCGCGTCCCCAACGATTGCCCGATCTTAATGAAAGTCGGCCCGAGCGCTACGAGATTCTCCTTGAGCCAGGCGGCCTGTCGTTCCAGGCGCGCTTCCTTGCTGGCCGTCCCTTCCGCGCCGCGAAAGACCAGGAAGCGAGCGATTCGGATGAAAGCGTCAAGCGTGCGGCGGTCTACGTCACGGCTCCACTCTTGAAAGAGCGCGACGCGCCCGCGCTCTGTGGCCTCTTCGCGCAGCCGGGCGCTCGTGCGGCGGTTGAACCCTCGGCGAATGTCGTAATCGTTGAGGAAGAGGTAGAGCGAGAGAGTGCCGAGCACGCGCCCTATGTTAAGCGCGCGCACCCATTCGCGCACGAGCCCCCGCTCTCTGCTGGCGTCCCTTCCTTCTTGATCTTCGGCATGCGCGCCCGCGAGCAGCACAAGCGGCGATGCGCCGCTTCTATCAGCCGACCCCGCGCGCACGGGCATAACCATGGGCCCGCCCTTGCTGCCCGTCCGCCCGTTGCCCGTCGAGCCCGCGCTTTCGCTCCCTGCGGCTCTAAGGGCCGTTGCCCGATGATGTTCCGTAGCTGCCATGTGTCTCTAAAAGATAGCCGAAACCTGTCGCGATCCTGTGCCAAAAGAGCGGTAAAAAATGGCTGGTGACAAGCAAAGAAACAAGCTTTTCACCTCATCACTTGCCACTTTTTACCGCTCTTCAATCGCAAGCGAGCGTCGCGTTCCGCCGCGCTCGAAATAACGGACGGCGCGCGCGCGGTCGTGCGCAATCTGCCCTTTCAACTCTTCTACGGACGCAAACCTTCTTTCATCCCGCAGGCGATGCAGGAAACGCACGCGCAGGACATCGCCGTAAAGGTCTCCTGACCAGTTTATTACGTATGTTTCAACGGAAGGTTCCGCGCCCGTCTCAAACGTCGGGAGCGTGCCGACGTTAGTTACGCTGCGTCGCCACGCGCCCTCGATCAAAGTCGCCGTCACGTAAACACCGTTGCGGGGTATGACGCGATTTTGCGGGTGCAGGTTGGCCGTCGGAAATCCCAGGGTGCGCCCGCGCTCCTGGCCGCGAACGACGCGACCCTCGACGCCGTAGGGCCGTCCCAACATGCGCCGCGCAAGATTGACGCGCCCCTCCGCCAGCAGCTTACGAATACGGCTGGAGCTAATTCGCTGCCCGCGCAACTGCACCTCCGCGACCTCTTCGGCGTGAAGCCCAAGCTCGCCGCCGACTTTTTTCAGTAGACCGATATTGCCCTCACGGTCGTGCCCGAAGGCGAAGCCCCGCCCCAGGTAAACCTCCTTCGCCTGCAAGCGCTCGGCCACCACGTCGCGTAGGAAATCCTCCGCCCTGATCTGCGCGAAGCTTTCGGTGAAGCGTATGACGATGGTCTGTTCCAGTCCGAGCGCGCCGAAGGCTTCGATCTTCTGGTCGAAGGTCTGAAGCAGGGGCGGCGCGGAAGTCGGGTGAAGCACGGCGCGAGGATGAGGATCGAAAGTAATGGCGGTCGGCACGGCATTGAGAGAGCGCGCACGCTCGACCACCGTTCGCATAATCAGTTGATGGCCCAGGTGCAGGCCGTCGAAGACTCCCAGCGTCAGCACGGTCGGCCGCGCGATCTTAGCATTGTCTGTTCCGTGAAATAAACGCATCAACTGAGGGATGAGGGATGAGGGCGGAGGGATGAAGGACGAAGAAAGCTCAACTGGCTTTCATTTATCCCTCATCCCTCCGCCCTCATCCCTTCTCTTCATCCCTGCACCTCCAGTCCGTCGTAAGCGAATTCGACGCCGCGCGGGAGTTTGGCCGAGTCGCGCGCGTGTTTGACATCGTGCGCGATGTGCGTCAGGTATGTGCGGCGCGGCTTGAGCTGGCTTATGTAGTCGAGCGCGCGCTCCAACCAGAGGTGCGTCGGATGTTCACGGAAGCGCAGGCAATCGAGCGCGAGCATGTCCAGTCCACGCAGGCCGTCCATCGTTCGGGGCGGAATCTCGTTCAGGTCAGTCGCGTAGGCGAAGTCGTTGAAGCGATATGCGATCACTGGAAGGCGTCCGTGTATGACTTCGAGCGGCGTGACGGACAGGTCGCGGCCGAAGAGGAAGGGCGCGCCCGCGACGACCGTGTGGGCGATGACCTGCGGCAGGCCGCCCCCGTAATGCGACGGCTCGAAGATGTACTGGAAAATCCTGCGTATGTCTACCCAGGCTCTCTCGTTGGCGTAGACGCCGAGCGCGCCGTGACGAAAGTTCAAGGGTCGTATGTCGTCCAGGCCGAAGATATGGTCGGCGTGGCAATGCGTGATGAGCACCGCATCGAGCCGTTTCAATTTACAGCGAAGCGCCTGCTGCCGGAAATCAGCAGAGGTATCGACGAGCACGGTCTGCCCCGCGTGCTCGACGAGGACGGAGACGCGCAGCCGCTTGTCGCGCGGATCATCCGAGGTGCAGGTCTCGCACTCGCATCCGATAGAGGGCACGCCCGTGGATGTTCCTGTGCCGAGGAAAGTCAATTTCATTTGAAGCCTGAAGCCTACACTAGCCGGCGATCAGCTTTTCATCGCTTTGCGGTCGGACGACCCAACGGCCTGCCTACGGATCACTTCCCGCCGATGATGTCGCGGCCCGTAAATCCGCGCGGGGCGCTGGGCGGCGTGGTGAGCGAGACGTACTGCATGCGCAGGTCTGAGAGCAACCCTTCAAAGATTTGTCGCTCCTGCTCGACCAGGTTGCCGCGCGTCTTCTGTTGCAGCATCCCGAGCACGTCTATCCAGTGTTTGGCGAGCGGCAGGTCTACGCCGCGCTGGCCCGTCACGGGATGCTCCATCATGCCGAGCGAGGCGGCGGCGTTCGAGGCTATCGACATCAGGAAATTGATAAAGCTGGTCGGATCGTCCGCGCCCGGAACATCTCCCTCGGCGTATAAGTCTTCTTCTTCCGACCGAGCGCCTTCCGGCGCGGAGGGCCCACGCGTGTCGGTATCCCTGACGGCGCTCGCCTGCCCCGAAGCCGCACCTGATGCGCGCTCGCCCGTTGCAGAGGACGCGGTCGCGCTCGAAGCCGCCTCGGCGCTCGCTGCGGCGGCCTTCACGGCATTGCCGCCGCCAACGCTGCTGCCGCCGCTACTGCTGCTGCTGCTTGCTTCCGCCTCCGGCGCTGCTGCTTCTGCCGCCGCCGTCTCCGGTGCTTCCTCGCGCTCGACTTCGCGCGGCGTGCCGTCCGCATTAAATAAGCGGCGGTCTCTGACTTTGAAAGTGGGTTGTTCTTCGCTCATATCAACTTCCGCCGGACGCGCCACCCTGGCCGGCGCTTGAAGGCGAGGCGGCGCGCTCCATCTCTTTTCAGCCAAAGTTTTCTTTACTGGTCGAATGATGGTAGCACCTCTCTCCGTGCACTCGCAAGAAAGGGATCAAGGCCGCCAGGGAGGACTCACTCGCGCGCCCTCTAGCGCCCGGCCCGGCTTTGAGCCCGAACGCTTTAGGCTTTAGACTTGGTACATTACGTTTAAGGATTTCAACTTTCGATTTCGGGATTAAACCATGCCAGCATCATTTGACGATCTCGTTGCGCTGATGGCGCGCCTGCGCTCGCCCGAAGGGTGTCCCTGGGACCGTGAACAGACCTATGCGACGCTCGCGCCGATGCTCCTCGAAGAGGCTTACGAGGCTTTCGAGGCCGTAGAGGAGGCGCGCGAAGGCAATATTCTGGGGCTGCGCGACGAGCTGGGCGACCTGCTCTTCCAGATAGTCTTCTACGCGCAGGTCGCAGCGGAGCGCGGCGACTTTACAATCGGCGACGTGACCGACGCCATTCACACCAAGATGGTGCGCCGCCACCCGCACGTTTTTGGAGACGCACAGGCGAGCGACGCTGCGGAGGTCTTACGCAACTGGGAGGCGATCAAGGCAGAAGAGAAGCGCGCGGCGGCCGCCGCACCCGGCGCGCGTGACGGAAACTCTTCGCTACTGGACGGCGTGTCCGCGAAAGCGCCCGCGCTGATGGAGGCGCACCAGCTCTCGACCAAAGCGGCGCGCGTCGGTTTCGACTGGAAGCGCGTCGAAGACATCTTCGACAAGCTGCACGAGGAGATAGACGAGCTGCGCGCCGCCATGCGCGGGAGCGAGGCGGCAGCAGCAGCAGCGCAGGGCGCGGAGCGAGAAGAGCAGCGGGCGCTTGAGGTGCGCGAAGAGCTGGGCGATCTTCTGTTCGCCGTCACCAACATCGCCCGCCATCTCAAGACCGAACCCGAGGCCGCGCTCAAACTCGCAAATCGCAAGTTTCGCCGCCGCTTTAAATACATAGAACGGGAGTTGGAGGCGCGCGGGCGTTCGCTGGACGCCGCGACCCTGGACGAAATGGAAGCGCTCTGGCAGGAAGCGAAAAAGCAGTGACACGCGCCGCGCGACAAGTGATAAAATGATGATGCGCTCTTTCCAGCTCATCACCGATTATTCAACGCCCGTTATTATTTCAGGAGGTTGCTAAAAGCATGGCGCTCATCCCTTTCGTTAGAAACCACGACGATCTTTCGACGGATCGCGGCTACCAGTTCAAGTTCTACTGCGACAAGTGCGGCAACGGTTATCTGTCGCGTTTTCAGCCCTCCGCTATAGGCACGGCCGGGTCGCTCCTGCGCGCGGCGGGCGATCTTTTCGGCGGCTGGGCCAGCTCGGCCGGAAACTCCGCCTACGAGGTACAGCGCGCCGTGGGCGGTAAGGCGCACGACGACGCGCTACAGAAAGCGGTCGAGGAGGGCAAACAGCATTTTCATCAATGCTCGCGGTGCGGCAAGTGGGTCTGCCCGGAAGTCTGCTGGAACGCGAGCGCCGGGCAGTGTGAAGACTGCGCGCCCGATTACCAGGAGGAGCTTGCCTCCTCGCACGCGCAGGCCAAGGCGGAAGCCGCGCGCGAGCAGCTGCATGAGAAGGCGCGCTCGACCGACTACGCGTCGAAGATAGACATGAGCGCCGAAGCTCAAGTGCGCGCGCCGACGCGGGCCGAGCAGCAGGCCAGGGCACAGGGCGCAGCCTGTGTTTCCTGCGGAGCCGAGACGGGGAAGGCCAAGTTCTGCCCCGAATGCGGGACGCCGACCAGGCCCGCGCGCCCCACCTGTCTGGGCTGCGGCCATCAGCCCGAAAGCGCCACGAAGTTCTGTCCCGAATGCGGCGCGAAGATGCCGCTCATAGGTTAGATCGAAGGTTCTCTTCAAGCCCCTTCTCACGAGAGTGAGCGGAAAAGGCGACCCGACGACACTTTGTTGAAGAAAAGAGAGGCTCGGCTGATTAAGCCGGGCCTCTCTTCTTTTTCCAAGGCGCGCGTGATGACGCTTTAACGGCAGCGCCCAGGCTAGTCGTTGAGCTGGATGGAGTTTAGAACCCTGCTGAAAGCTCCCTGGAAGCTGCCGTAATCGCGCTGCGGTGCGACCGAGATCATGTAGAAAAGCTGGCCGTTGCGCAGCAGCGTCGTGTAGACCGTCACGACCTCGCGTTGGCCCGTCGCTTCGTTGATATTTGCGAGCGTCATTGAGAGCGCGTTATGACGATCTATACTGCCGCCGCGATAGCCCGTCTGCTGCCGCAGATTCCGGCTGCCCTGGACTAAGCGGCTGATGAAGGCGTCGCTGGCCTGCCGCAGATTGTTGCTCTGCGCCTGCTCGATCCCGATCGTGACGCCGTGCGTGAAAGTGTTTTGTCCGTACCCGCCTTCGGGAGCGAACCAGATGGAATTTTGGCCGGGCAGCTCGCGCCAGTTCTCCGGATAGCTCACGCGGAAGAGATTGCCGCCCGTGTACGTTCTGTAGCGCGTCGAAGGATACTGGACTCGTCCGACGGTTCCGCCGTAACCGGGTGAGCCCGCGCCGCCTTCGCCCTGCGGGTAGCGCTGGCCGCTGCGTGCGATCTCCTCCATCGAAGGGGCGCGTCCCTGTCCTCTGAGCCGTTCCTGTATGCGACGGAATTCCGCAGTGTCCTGGATGGCGTTGCGATTGACGCGCAGCATCGCGGCTTCCTGATTGATGCGCTCATAACGGCGACCCGGATTCGGGTGGCTGCTCAGCCATTCGGGGCCGCCGCGCCCGCTGCCCTGCTGCTCTATGGTGCGAAACATGTTCGCCAGATCGCGCGGGTCGTAACCGGCGCGCGCCATGATCTGAGCGCCGAGGATATCGGCCTCGGTCTCGTACTCGCGGCTGTATTTCAGAAAGTAAGCGCCTATGGCCATCTGGCTTCCCTGCCCGACGACCTGGCCGAGGCCGCCGCCGATGATCGAGCCGAGGATCGCTCCGGCGATTGCTCCGTACTGGTATTTCTGCGCCTTGGTCGCCTGCGCCGTGCCGTGACGCAGCGCCACGTGGCTCAGCTCGTGGGCCATCACGCCCGCCATCTCGCCTTCCGTGTGAGCGGCTTCGATCATCCCACGATTAACGTACATGGGCCCGCCCGGCAGGGCGAAGGCGTTGATGTCCCTGGCGTTGACGATCTTGAAATAATACCTGAACTCCGGATGCTGAAACTGCGGGGGAATGGCGTTGACCAGTCGGCGGCCGACCTGCTCGACGTAATACGTAGCCTCTTCGTCGCGCAGGATCGGGAATTGCTGTTCGGCTTCGGCGGCCGCTTGCTGACCGAGCTTGACATCGTCGCTGACGCTGAACCTGTTGCTGTGATAGCTGATTCGGGTCTGGGCGAAAGCGGCCGACGGCGCGACCAGGATCGCGATCATCATCAGCCAGGCCAGAAAAGCGCGCCGCTGTCCTTGATTATTTTTCATTCTCTCCCTCCTCCGAAGTGCGCTGCGGCTCCCGGTAGGAGCGGTCGGGCGCGCCTTCATTTCACACAAACAAAAAGAGAGAGCGGCCTACCCTCAATTCAACCGGAGGGCGCGCCGCTCTCTCTAGCAAAACGTCTCCCCCGATAAACCTCAAAGCGCTGACTCGCGCGAACGCGCAGGGGGAGAGAGCGCGTCAATCTCTACCAGAGTGGCCGCCTCTCAATTCCCATTCAAGCGGCCTTCGGTTGTCTGGCTATCTTTTGATGAATCCTAGCACAGACGGGTTGGCCCCGTCATCTACCATCAGGGTCGCCCGCGTCTCCTGTAAACATTGCGCCTTCTATCAGTTCTCGGCCCGGCGGGAAGATTTCGCCTGAGATTATCCACATTATCGGCAAACTTTACGGCGGCCCCTTCGGGCGGGCGCGGAATCGAGACGGCGACGAAGGGCGAGGTCAAGCCCTGGGTCGTCAGGTCACCGCGCGCGGGCGCTTGCTCACGCGCTCGCACCGTCAGGCTTCTGCCGTCACGACGAATCTCGGCGATCGAAATGCTGTAACCGCCCGAGGGCTTTTGTCCCTGAAAGACGACGATGACGGCGCGCGTATCGAAGCTGATGTCGGGCGCGGGCCGCCCCTGCCCTATGATGCTCCAAACGCGCAACCACTCGTCGCGATTCATGACGAGCTGGACGGAGGGCTGGCCTCCTGTGTGGGCGCTGTACGCGCCTGTCGCCAGGACTGAGAAATCCAGCGCGTTAGATTGTTCCGCAGCCGCCGCGCTTGCCCCCGCGCTTGATCGCGCATCGCCGAGCATCGCCAGGCGAATAATCCTGACGGGCGGCATCCCGTAGCTGAGCAGGCGATCGTGAAACTCGCCCAGGTTGAAGGATGAGCCCATACGCGCCCGCCATTCTTCGCGCAGCCTCATGATCTCCATCTTGCCGAGCGTGTAGACGAGATAGGTCGGGTCGGCCGTTCCGCGTCGCGCCTCGCGCTCGGCGTTGACGCGTTCCTGGTAGCCCTCGCGCATAAAGAAGTCCACGGCCTCCTCGTAGGTCATCCCCTGCGTATGAAGGCGTATGCCGACGACATAACGGCAGAGGCGCAGGAGCGCCGCGTTCAACTGCGCGAGCCGCAGGCGCGGATTATTACCGCCGAAGCCCTCGTCGAGCATCATCTGTTCGCAGTAGTGAGCCCAGCCCTCTACGAAGCTCGCCGCGCCGAACGCCGTGCGGATGCGCGAGGGTTGCCCTTGGAGCTTTAGAAGCTGGTAGTAGTGTCCCGGATAGACCTCGTGAATCGACGTTATCTGAAGGCTGTACCGATTGTAATGGCTGAGGTGTTCCTCGCGCTGGCGCGCCGTCCAGGCAGGGTCGGGCGGCGTCAGGTAATAATAGGCTTCGGTCGCGACGCGCTCAAAAGGCCCCGGCGTATCCATGGAGGCGAACGAGAGCGAGCGCGCATACTCCGGCGTCTCGGCGACGATCAGGTTCTCGCGCGCCGGGGGCGTCATGATGTTTTGCGAGCGGACGAAGGCGCGTATGCGACTCAGTTCGGCGCGCGCATCGCCCGTAAGACCGTCAGCCGTCGGATGCTCGCTCGCAAGCTGGCGCAGGGCGTAGGCAACGCCGCGCCCCGGCGCTATCTCTTCGGCGAAGGCGCGCATGTCTTCCTGCGTCCGGCGCAAATCCCTCTCGCCGGTAGAGAGCAGCTGCGCGAGCGGCGTGTCTACCATCTCCTCGTAGAGAAGCTTGCGGCGATAGTTCTCCGGGCCGATGGCGAAGCTGCCGTTCGAGCGCGACAGCAGATCGCGCTCCAACCAGTCGGCGAAGGAGCGAAGCGCCGCCACCACGCTCTCGTTCGATGATTCGACCTGCGAGCGGCGAGCGGCGCTCAGCCTTCCCGCTGCGGCGCGCTCGATCATCTGCGGCACGATGCGCGAGAAATAATCTATGCTCCCGCGTACCTGTTGGAGCGCCATCTCCGTATAGATGCGCGGCGGGTTATCCAGATTGGCCCGCGCTTCCGCCAGGAGTCTCGCCACCTCTCGCTCGCGCGCGAGCACGGCATCGAGTCGCTGCTCTATGGGCGCGTAGTTTCGTTTGAGAATATT
>DASQYE010000489.1:0-4376 GCA_035639355.1 Pyrinomonadaceae bacterium | reverse complement strand
GGGCAGAAGACGGACACGGATGTCTACGTCAAGACTCGTCAGAAGGAGTTCAACTATCCGCAGGGCGAGACCAATAACCTGACGACCTACGAGGGGACGGGCGGCATCGCTGTCGGCGGGGGCTTGCGTCGACTCCTGATCGCCTGGGCGCTTGACGACCTCTCGAAGCTTCCCTTCTCCGACGACGTGACGGCGGAAAGCCGCGTCCTCATGCGCCGCAACATAGGCGAGCGCGTGCGGGCTCTCGCGCCCTTCCTCATCTACGACGACGACCCCTACATCATCGTCGCCGACAACGGCCGCCTCTACTGGATGATCGACGCCTTCACGGAATCCGGCAGCTATCCTTACTCGCGCCACTACCCGGCGGGCCGTGAGAGCGTCAACTACATACGCAACAGCGTCAAGGTATTGATCGATGCCTACGACGGCACGGTCAACTTCTACGTCTTCGACGCGCAAGACCCGCTCATAGGCGCATACCGCGCCACGTTCCCGGCGCTCTTCCGCGATTCGAGCGAGATGCCCGCAGACCTTCGCGCGCACGTTCGTTACCCGCAAACGCTGATGGAGATACAGGGCCAGGTATACGGCCTCTATCATACGCACAACGCGAAGGCTTTCTTCCAGCGTGAGGACTTGTGGAGCGTCGCCAGCCAGGTCTCTTTGCGCGACGGCAAGCGGGAAGTCGAGCCGCTTGAGCCGTACTTCGTCCTGATGCAATTGCCTGGCGAGCAGACGGCGAACGAGTTCGTTGAGATTCTGCCCTTCACGCCCGCCAACCGCAACAATATGATCGGCTGGATAGCGGGGCGCAGCGACGGCGCGGCTTACGGCACGCTCATCGCCTACAACTTTCCCAAGTCCAGGCTCATCGACGGCCCTATGCAGATAGAGGCGCGCATAGATCAAAACGCACAGCTCTCGTCCCAGATCACGCTCTGGAGCCAGCAGGGCTCGCGCGTGCGGCGCGGAAACCTGCTCGTCATCCCCTTGGGCCGCGCGCTCCTCTACGTCGAGCCGATCTACTTGCAGGCCGAGCGCAGCCCTATGCCGGAGCTGCGACTGGTCGTCCTGGCGACGCAGGACAGGCTCGGCTACGGCCAAAACTTTGAAGAGGCGATGACGAGCCTCTTCGGCGAAGCGGCGCAGCCGAAAATAGCCAGGGCCGGGTCCGAGGATGGTGCGAAACAGGAATCATCAGCAGCGCCCGGCTCGAATGCTGCGGCCGCGCAGGCTTCACCAACGCCGTCGCCGCCGGCGGCCACCGCCGCCGAGCAGCAGCGTGATTCGCAGCGATTAGTTGACCAGGCGCTCGCAGACCTGGAGGAATACCAGCGCCTCACGGCTCAGGGCAAGCTCGGCGAGGCGGGGCAAAAGCTGGAGTCTGCCAAACGCAATCTTGAGGAGGCCAGGCGGCAGCGGCAGAAATCCCCCTGACCTTTCTTCGGCACCGTATGACGAGCGACAAAAGCGAGCGAATCCTGGTCGTAGAGGATGACCCCACGCGTTGCGCATGGTTCGAGCAGAAGTTCGCAGGAAAGCACATCGTTGACATTACCTGCGACGTAAGGGAGGCGGCCGGATGGCTCGCCGCGCGCGATTATCGTCTGATTCTGCTCGATCACGACCTGTCGGAAGAGCACTATTTCTCGGACGAGCCGGACGACGAGCGCACGGGCTACGCCGTCGCCGCCTGGCTCGCAGCCCACACTGACCGCCAGCGCGACGCCGTGATCGTCGTCCACTCGCTCAACTACGCGGGCGCGCAACGCATGGTCGATCTCCTGCGCGACGCGGGCCGCGACGCCGAGCACCTACCTTTTCATTATCTGCAAACAGGGCTCAGACTATAAGCGGTGAAAATCCCGACTCGGCCCACGCTTTAGCAATCTCGACACGAAATCCGTCAACGCTTGCTGCGGCTGAAAAACTGCCGGGCGCTCTTCAATAGGCTTCGTCAAGATACTCCCTGGCATTTTCGGCGCTGAAGAGACGGTCTTCGAGGATGATCTTGGTCGGCAGCTTTCGCTTATTGAGATACTTGTCCAGGCTATCGAAGGCGAGCGGGCCGAAACGCGGGCTGGACTCGACGCTCGCGCCGATCTCGCCGTTAATGATCGCTTGCAGCGCATCCTTCTCGCCGTCTATCGAGACGATCACGACATCCTTGCCCGGCTGGCGGCCAGCGGCCTTGAGCGCCTGGATCGCGCCCAGCGCCATCTCATCATTGTGCGCGAAGATGGCGTTGACCTGTTTCCCTTTCGTCTTGATTAGATTCTCCATCACCTTCTGCGCCTTCTCGCGCGAGAAGTCTCCGGTCTCCGAAGCGATCACCTTCATCTCCGGGATAGGCTTTATGCGGTCGTTGAATCCCTGCGAGCGGTCGCGCGCCACGGAAGAGCCGGTCGTGCCCGTCAGCTCTACGATGTTGGCTTTGCCGCCCGTCTGCGCGATGAGCCATTGAGCGGCGCGCAGTCCCTGATCTTTGAAGTTCGATCCGATAAAGGTGACGTAATCCTCGCCGACCTTACCCGCCGCTTCGCGGTCGATTAAGAACACCGGAATCTTCGCTTCTTTGGCCGCCTGTAGAGCCGGGGCCAGCGCCTCGAACTCGCGCGGGGCCAGAAAGATCGCGCTCACCTTTCGCGCGATCAAATCCTTTACGTCCGATACTTGCTTCGACGCCTGGCCCCCTGCGTCTGTGACTACCAGCTCGTATCCGCGCTTGGCGGCCTCCTGCTTTATGCTGTTGGTCTCGGCGACGCGCCAGGGCGTGTTGTTCTCCATTTGCGAGAAGCCGACGAGCACTTTGGGTTTCTCCTTGGAAGAACATCCTGCGAATGACAATCCCAGGAGGGCGAAAAGCGTTAGGCCTACGATCACCAATCGTGCAGCGTGATTACGCTGCCTGTTACCGGTTCGATTCATGATTCATTTCCTCCGAAAGAAACGTAATCTGTCGGGACGCTGGGCGCGCGCGATGTTAGAAGAATAGGAACTCGTCTGCGAGCGGCGGGCATATCTTACAGCAGGTTCGCGGAAAATCCATCAATAAGTAGGGCGGCCCGAACAACGGCGCGCTACGCAAACGGGCATCTACTCTCTGTGTCAGAGTCAACGAACGGATTCGGAAACCGCAATCATTTATCGCCAAGACGAACCAGGGAGGGACGCGCGCCCTCGCTCTTCGATTGCGGGGAGCGCTTCTCCCACTCGCGCCCGCACACGCGGCAGCGATATAGTTTCTTCTCGTCGCGGTCGCGTCCCGCCTGCTCCAGAAACGCTTTTATGTAAGCGGGCACGCTCGCGCCCTCCAACCTCTCAAGCGATTCGCAGGAACACTTGGCCCGGCTCATATCACGCCCCCTTGTGCCGCGCTCCGCCGCGAGTTCATAACCCACGGTCGATTATCTTGCGCGCTTCCGTGACGGCCTCTTTATGTTCGGGCAGATAGTTCGGGTCCGGCGTCAGGGCCATGATCGCGTCCAGCTGTTTGCGAGCATCCTGCTGGCGGTTGACCCGTAGATAAGCCTGCGCCAGTCGCAGGCGAAGGAGCGGGTTGTTGGGCCCGAGTTTGAGCCCCTTTTCCAGATACTCTACGGCCTTCTCGGGGTCGCCCAGCATTCTCCCCGCCTCAAGCTCGACCTGGCCCAGCACCATGTAGGCGCTTCCAGACTGGTACGTCTCGTCCGTGCGCAGCACGGCCTCCATCTGTTCGCGTATATCGTCAATCGCGGCCAGCCCGCCGAGCACGCTCGCCTGCGCCGACCCGCCGTAATTTGCGCCCAGCCAGAAATGGCCCTCCGGTTTATTGTCCTGTAATCGAATGGCGGTCTTACCGGCCTCAATGCCCTCTTCAAACGCCTTCTCGCGCTCCGCCCTCTCCTTGCTATGCGCGCCCAGGTAATAGTCCAGCCTGGCGATGCGCCACGACACGTCGTAGTTGTTGGCGTCGGCGGTGCGCGCGCGTCTGAGCAGGTTAAGGCCGTCGCGCACGCGCGCCAAATCCTCTCTCTGCACGTAGAGCCGGTCGGACTGGTCTACTAGAGCGGCGACGGGGACGACCTCTACAGGCGCTTCCGTGACCGCCTGCTGAGTTCTGCATCCGCCGAGCGACACGACCAGGGTCGTCAAAATCAGGCACGCGCAAAAGCTGCGCGAGTGGACTTTTAGCTTCATGTTTTCCCTTTATTATAAGAGACCGAGACTTCCGGCGAACCGCCATTATATGATGCGACAGCTTACGCCCCGGCACGGAAATAGGGTAATATTTCGCTCTACACAAAAAAATGTGCCGGTTCTCCGCTCCGGCGCAAGCCTTAAAGAATTTTTGCGTGCCCGGACACTTTTTTGGAGGATAGTGTGGCAGCCGC
>DASQYE010000488.1:0-4960 GCA_035639355.1 Pyrinomonadaceae bacterium | reverse complement strand
TGATGACGAGCGCGCGGCAGCCCTCGTTTAAGCGCTCACGGCACTCGCGCTCGATGCGCTCGCCGCTCAGCTTGTTCAGATAGTCGGTCGCATAAACAACGGCCATCTCTCCGATGCAGCGCGAGCGCACCGGAGCGCTGTTAATAGATTCCGCCATTACAGTAAGCTCCCCTCTTACTTAATAGACAGTACCAATTAAATGTTAAATCCCGAGCGATGGCAAGAGAAATGATTGTGTTTTGGTTGCAATCCATCTACGGCCTGCGCAAGTACTTCGTCATACGCAGGCGCGTGCCATCATCTACGCGCTCAAACTCGACCTCGTCCATTAAGGTCTTGATAAGCGTCAGCCCCCACCCGCGTCGCTCGCCGCTACTACTGTTGCGTGCGCCCTGCTCCTCATTACCGTTATGGCGTAGGGCGCGCCCCTTGTCGCCGTTCTGTTCGCTAAAGTTTACGGGAACGACCCCGCGGCTGGAAACCGTGACTACTAATTTATCACTTTCCAGGCGAAAGCGTTGATATATTTTTCGGTCCGGGCTCAAGCTATGCTCGGCGGCGTTGATGCATGCCTCTACGAGCGCCGTCTTGATCTGGTTGATGGCTTCGGGTTGAAAGTTGATTCGGCGGGCTATCTGGTCAACGGTGGTGGCCGCGATCAGCTCCGTATCTTCGCCCATCGGTATGACCAGCTCGAACTCGTCCGTGCTCTCTTCGCCGCCGGCTGCGAGCGCTGCGGCGTCGGGGCTGATGCGCGCGGTCAAAAGCTCTAGCTGGTGACGGCTTGAGCCGTAGGCTTCGCGTTCGGCCAGCAGCTCCATTGCCTCGGCCGAAAAGCCTTCGGGCGCGACCAGCCACAGCCGGACGCGGTTAAATCCGCAGGCCCGCGCGACGCTCAAGAGGCGGTCGCACCAGACCTCCGTGATACCACGGCCCGCTTCGAGCTTGGATTCGATCTCGGCGGCGATCCAGACCACCTCGTTTGCGTCCGTGTAAGTTCCGGCGTCGAAGCCGGGCGCAACGGCGCAGCGCTCTTCGTCACAGACCGCCTGCATCGGCGGATAAAAGGCAGCGCAGCTTGCCGCGTGAACGACTTGCGGCAATCTGACGAGATCGGTTTCCGCGTCCAGCCCGGCGGCCATAGCTTCCGCATCGAGCCCCTTGTAGGCGCGGCTGAAGCGGTCGTAATGGAGCAGGCTCGCGGGAACGCGCTGGCCGTCGAAGCGCGTGAGCAGCTCGCGCAGGCCGAGCGCCGCGGCGCGACGATAATGACGCGCCATGGTGTGAGGCGCGCGCTTCAAGGTCTCGAGCAGGGTTTCGGCGACGACCAGGGCGCGGGGCTCTGCGGCGACCTCCATTCGATAACGCGTCGAAAGATAATCGCTCCAGGCGTAGGAGCCGTTGCCCACCTCTATGAAGTTGGCGTTCAGACTCGCCAGCTCGTTGATATGCAGCTCGCGTATGATCTGTTGTAATTGGGCGGGCTCGACCCCGAGCCGCTTGCGCCACGTCTCGACCTGCGCGCGGCTGCCGTCACTCGCCTTCGATTCATAAAGGACGCGAATCAGCGCGCGGCGCGGAGCTACTACGCCCGTGATGGTCTCCATCACGGAATCGAAATGGCGATAGAGTCGCCCGCCCATCAGCTCGTCAACGTAAAGCTGCTGGCAGTTGAGAAAGTTTGTAAGCGGAATCTCCTTTTCACGCGCCGACTGTAGCAGCGATGTCATGAAGGCGGGCTTGCCGCCCAACTGCTGTACGATCAGGTCGCGCGTCTCGTCGTTCAGAGCGATTGCGGCGCGCTCTGCAAGGCGTTCGACGAGGGCGCGCGCTTCCCTGTCAGGAAGCTTTTCGAGTCGGAGCGTGCGTGTGCTCTCGGAGCCGTCGCCCTCGTAGCGCACCAGGTCCAGCAGACGACGGCGCAGCCCAGCCAGCACGAACGGTTGATCGGAGCGCATGAAGAGCTGCGCCAGCTCCGCGCCCAGCCTAGTCTCTCCCTTTAATCTCTCGGTCAGGTGGATGCCGTCGAGCATGACCAGCGCGCGAGCGCCGTGCGCGGCGGCTCGCTGCGGTGCGCCGAGGCACAGGCGCACCAGCGCGCGCTCGTCATCGCGGCTGCGCTCGACCATCTCTATCAACTGCTCTACCCATTCGTAGTCGGCGGGAGCGACCTGTTCGGCCAGCTCCGCCAGGGGCTGCAAAGCCTCCAACTGCGACGGGTCGTTACGCCGCCAGGCGGCCAGTTGTTGAACGAAAGTGTGAAGGAAGCGGCGCGCCGCCGCAGCGGTCGTTTTGTCTTCGGCTGAGAACTGGAAGTAGATGGGGACGATGTCGCCCGCGTGGCGACGAAAAAGCTCGTCGTAAGCCTGGCGCAACAGTTCGGAGACGCCCGTCGCGGGAGCCGCGAGCACGAGCAGGCCGCGAGACCTAGGGCCGGGCGCGGCGAGGCCCATGATGCGTTCCAGCTCGACAGCGCGGCCTATAAAGTCTTCCGGCTCGACGCGGCCGAGGATGCGCCGCTCACCTCTATTTCTGTTTTGCGTCTTTCGAGACATTGCTGCGAGTGGCTGCTATCAGGGTGCCGGCTCCTGGTGGGCGAAGACCTGATTCTTGCCCAGGCTTTTAGCGCTGTAAAGCGCGCGATCGGCCGCGCCTATAATGGCTGCGGGCGTGTTAAGCGCAGGCGTGAAGGTGGAGACCCCTATGCTGATGGTGACTGCGCCGAGCGGTTGCGTCTTGCCGTGCGGGAAGCGCGTGCGCTGCACTCTTCGACGGATGCGCTCGGCGATCGCACACGCCTCGTCAAGGGTCGTCTGCGGCAAGAGAATGGAGAACTCTTCGCCGCCGTAGCGCGAGGCGACATCGGCCGACCGTAGCGCACTCTTCAAGCATTGCGCTGTCATCTCAAGCGCCAGATCGCCCGCCTGATGAAGGTTCTTGTCGTTGTAGACCTTAAAGTCGTCTATGTCGATCATCATGAAGCTCATCGCGTAGCCGTGACGCGATGAGCGCTTCAATTCTTCGTCGAGACGTTCTTCCATATAACGGCGATTGAGCAGACCCGTCAAAGGGTCTGTGATCGACATCAGCTGAAACTGCTCCGCCTTCTCATACCACTCGGCGCGATCTATGGCGAGCGCCATCTGCGGCGCGATGGTTTCCAGCAGGCTCAGATCAATCTCGTCGTAGGAGCCGCCGCCTGCCTTGTCCGTGACGTTCAGGACGCCGACCTTTCGCCCGCCGACCGTGATCGGATAGCTGATGAAGGATTTGGTCTTGTAGCGGCGCTCGGCGGGCGCGGGCGTGTGGCCGGCTTGCTCCAGGTCGCGCACCACCAACGCCTGCCCGTTCTGTAGCACGGTGCCGGAGATGCCGTCGCCCAGGCGAAGGCGCACGTCGCCGGGCTGGCCCGCAGCAAACCCGACGGCCGCCTTCATCGCCAGCTCGTTCGAGTCCGCATCGAAGAGCAGCAGCGAGCCGCGCTCGGCATGTAGAAGCTCGGCCGAGTGTCGCAGGATGGAGAGGTAGCTCTCGGCCGGAGTGATCGAGTTGATCTGTTCCGTGAAGCCTACCAGTTGATCGGCGAAGCGTGCGCGCTGCTCAAGCTCGCTGCGCAGGCGTAAGACCTCAAGCGGGAGCGCTATGTCGCGGCAAAACTCCGCGATCGCTCGTCGCTTCGCTTCGTCCAGGGATGAATCTCGGACGAGCAGAGCGCCCTTTATCTCGTCGCCGACGACGAGTGGGAAAAGCTCTACGGTCTTCTTCGAGTCAGCTTTGTCCTGTTTGGCAGAGGCCCGAACGGTCTTGTACCCGCCCGCCGTCTCGCCCAGCACAATCGACGTTCCGGCCCTGGCCGCGAGTGCGAGCCGCGTGTCCTTTGGCCCAAGCTCGACGCGAATCGCTTCCCCCTTGAAGTGGCCCGTCGCGAACGACGAGACCAAGGTATTCTTGTCGCGCAGCAGAAGCGCGATCGAAGTCAGCTCGTGCTTTTCCGAAAACGCTCGCAAGGCATTGCCGCACGCCTCGCGGAAGGCGCTGTCGGTCGGGACGTGACCCTCGCCGCCCGAGACGGACGGGCGCTCCTCTTCGGCTTCCGTGACGGCCTGCGCGGCGCTCTCCGGCGTTTCCTGCGCCGCCCCGGCGCTTGCGGTATCGAGCTGCGTCAGCGTGCCCGCCATTCTCGCTCCCGAATGATATCGGCCCGCCGCCGAAGCGATTTTCTTCGCCAGATCATCCAGGTCTTGACGCGCGGCGAAGATGACATTCTTAAAAAGGTCGCTCGATAAAAGGTCTTGGAGATCGCCCGTGCGCAGCCGCTCGGCTAGGAGGCGATAATCTGCGGTCGTCAGAAAGGCGCGTCCGCCTATGACCGCAAGCCCGCGCTTCTCGCCGAGTTCGAGCGGCATCGCAAAACAATGCAGCCCGGCGTGACAGCGATAATGCGTCGTAGTCCCGGCGCTCATAGCGCGCTCGTAGGCGACGCCGCAGTAGGGATCGCACAATCGCCTGCGCGTGGCCGACGACTGAAAGGCGCGGCAGATCGAATTGTTGTTCGATACCTGTAGCGAAGGGGGTTGATGGCCTTCAACGAGCAGGATGGATAGCCCCGCCGCCGACGCGAGTGATTCCTGCGTCTCGGCCCAGCCGGGCGGACACTCGTGCTGCTGCCCAAGCTCGTGCTTAGGCTGCTGAGGCTGCGCTTGTGTAGTTTCGCGCTCTGGCACGGACGATTTATCCAGCATCTGATAGGCCACTTAAATTGCGCTCGAAAATACTGTTGGAAGGTCTGAACCGGGTAAAGAAGCAGGAGCCAGCGCTTCGACGCTTGCCCGCATATAGCCGGATGAGGGTGGTGGCGGCCACCGACCTGTCGTCCAGTATAAGTGCCAGCGGGCAAACAAACAAGTGTTTTCCACTGAAAACACAAGTAGATGCGGACTTACGAAGGATTGGCCGGAAC
>DASQYE010000487.1:0-5065 GCA_035639355.1 Pyrinomonadaceae bacterium | reverse complement strand
AAAACCCGGATATTGCGCGCCGTCTCCCGACCGTGTTACAGTCCTTGAAGGGAGTCCGCTGGTCTTCCCCGCGTCCCTTTTGCCCGCCTCTCTAAGGTCATCCGCCGTAATCTATGAAACGCGCCCCCGATAAGATCAAGGATTTCGTCGAGCCGCAGGCTTTCGACGAGGTTCAGAACTATACGAACGACCCCATGAGGGCGCTGGCCGCGTACCGTTTTACGGACGCCACGTCCGACCTGCTTGGCCGTTGGCTCGATGCGCTGGCCGATCTGCCGCGCGAGCGGGGCACGGCGCGCGCCCTGGCCGGGCTGCGCGGCGTCGGCAAAAGCCATACGATAGCGGTCTTCGCCGCGCTCGCGGCGTTTCCAGACCTGCGCTCGACCGTGGCGGACGCGCACATAGCGAGCGGGGCCAGTCGGCTCCTGAATCGCCGCTACAAGGTGTCGCGTGTCGAGCGCGGCACGCGCGCGACGCTGATGGAAGAGCTGTGCGCCGCCTTCGCCGAGACTTTTGGCGGCACGGAGGTCGAGTGGAAGGACGAGCCCGAAAGAATGCTGGCGCTGGCGGCCGGTATGAGCGAAGGGCCGCTGGTGCTGATTATAGACACGGCGCTCAGCCGTGAGGAGCATGTGCGGCGTGATGACGGGCCGCTTTTGAGCGAGCTGGCGCGGGCCGCAAGTCAATTGACGGTCTTCGTCGCCCTGGCGCTGGACGACGACATAGAAGGCGCGGACGGGGCCAACGTCGCCCTCTCCGGCGCGTTTCAGATAGATTACCTGGACCCGGAACATCTCTACCGCATAGCAGACCTGTACCTGTTCCGCAAGACGGCGCGGGCGCGCGCCGCGCTCCATGATTTTTACGTGCAGCTTCGCGCGGCCGTCCCCGGTTTCAACTGGAGCGAGCCGCGCTTTACAGAGATTTACCCGGTGCATCCGCTGGTGGCCGAGATCGCGCACGCCGTCCGGCTCTACGCGCGCAGGTTCGCCTTCCTGCCCTTTGCCGCCGAATCGGTGGCGCGCGCCGCCAATCGTCCGGCCCTCTCGTTAGTACTTCTGGACGAAGTCTTTGATCGCACGGAACACGAGCTGCGACGCAACGAAGAATTAAAGGACAGCTTCGTCGCTTACGATTACCTGGCGTCTCATGCCGTGACCTCGCTTCCGGTCATGCGTCGCCTACAGGCCAAGCTGATCCTTAAGGGGCTTTTCATCATCTCGCTCGACGGGCGGGGCGCGACGGCGCGCGAGATAGGCGCGGCCATGCTCCTCTACGACAAGGCGCAGCCCCAAAGCATCATCAAGCAGATAGAGGAAACTCTCGCACTCTTCGCGCAATCCGCGCCACACGGCGCGCTCGCAATAGACGAGGAGGGAGACGAGCCCCGCTATCGTTTCAGCGTCGGCAGGGGGGCGGCATTCGAGATCGCGCTATCGGAAGCGACCGACGGCAGGGGCGAGGAGGAGGACGGCGCTGCGCTCGGCGGGTTGCTGCGCGACGTGGCGCGCGCACGCTTTACGGACTGGCCGCGCGACGACGCAGGCTCGAACGCGCACGGGGCCGCCGAGTTCCGTTTGAACTGGCGCGGAACGGCCCGGCCCGGCCGTCTTCTCTGGAAAGGGGCGGAAGAGCAGCAGCCATCGGAAGACGCTGCCGTCGCCGCCCTGGATTGGGAGATTCAAGTGCTTTCGCCCGTGGCTGGCCCATTGAGCGGGTCTTCCGAAAGCTCCTGGGGCGGCGACGATTCGGAGCATGAAGGCGGCGCTACGGAACATGACGAGCGCTCTCGGTCTTCGTGCGTGATCCTTTGGCGACCCGCAGCGCCGTCTACGGAGGAGCGGGCGAGCCTGCGTCGCCTCATGACATTGCGCGCAAGCGACGCGCTCTTCGAGAAGTACGGCGAAACGGCGCACGCGGCTGAGCGCCAGTATGCGGCGCTCGCCGAGCGTATCTGGGCGCGCATCTACCTGGACGAAGGCACGCTCTCGTTGACGGGGCCAGACCCCTCGGGCCAAGCCTTCACGGACGAGGCGCGCGCCTCTTCGACGTTGGCCCAGGCGCTTGAGCCTCTGCTCGCCCCGTCCTTCGAGGCGCGCTTTCCGCAGCACCCGATCTTCGAGAGGGCCCTGGACGAGCGCGAAGCCGCGCAGCTTGTCGGCGGTCTCTTCGGCGGCGCGAACCCGTCCGAGGCGAGCGTTCAAGAGCTGGCGCGACTCTTCGCGGAACCGCTCGGGCTGGCGAGCCTGCGCGGCGGCCTCTACACGCTTGAGGTCGGCGACCAGGCTTTGAAACAGCCCTGGGTGCGAGAAGTGATCGCGGCTGCGGACGAGGCCGACGGCCGTGTGGTGTCGCTTTCGGCCGTCTACGAACAGCTCAGGGACGAGCCCTACGGCCTGCTGCGCGAAGCGCAGCACTTGATACTGGCCGCGCTCGTCGCCCAGCGTCGTATCGAGCTGGTTACGAATACTGGCGACCGCATCACTCACCGCACGCTGGATCGCACGCTGAGCTGGGACGAGATAGCGGGCGTGGCGCGCGCCGCGACCCTGCTTCATAGTGCCGAACAGCTGACGGCCTGGGCCAGGCTGCTCACAGACCAGCCGAAGCTCTCTTCAATCGCCAACCCGGAAGCACGCACGGACGTGCGCGGCGCGCTCTCCGCCTGGCTCGATGAATGGCGCGGCCGCCGTCTCCTGGAGAAGTTCGAGGCTTTGCCTGACGAGGGCTTGACGACGAGCGCGTGGGGATTGGCCGTCGCCGTGCGCAAGAGCTTCGGGGCCGCCGCCGAATCCGTCGAAGCCCTGCTCGCCGATAACATCACGCTCGAAGAAGGACTCCAACGCACGGCCGACGCCTTCGGCGATTCGGAGCAGGGGTTCACGCTGCGTCAAAAGCAGCTCGCGCAATTGACCAGTTATACGGAGGGGCTAGCGGAGCGCGAACAGACGCGCGCCTACCTGGCGACCGCCGAGCCGACGACCGAGGAGGAGATAGAGAGCGCGCGCCGAGAGCTGCTGATGATGGCCGACGACGTTCACACGCTCTTCGATCAGGACTCCTGCCAACGCTTCAACCTGCTCTGGCGAGAGTTCCAGTCCCACTTCATAGAGCATTACTCGACCGCGCACACGAAGGCCGCCGCCGCGACCCCGAATCAGCAGGCCGTGGAAGAGCTGTTGCGCGGCGAGGAATGGAAAGAATTCGAGGCGCTGTCGCAGCTCGCCATCGTCAATCGCAGTTACTGGGAAGAGGCGCTGGATTTGATCGACAGGGCTCGCCATCTGCGCTGCCGTTTGCCCGTGCGACAGATACTACTTGAGCGGCCCTCCTGCGCATGCTCTTTCCGCCTGGCCCATCCCGGGTCGCCGCAACTGATCGCGCCGTCGCTGGCGGATGTCGTCGGGCGCGGGCGAGAGGCGCACCGCCATGCGCTACTGCTGTGGAGGGAGCCGCTTGCGCACGCGCTCTCGCTGCTCGCACAGCAGGAAGGCGACGAACGGGCGGCCGCGCGGGCCCGTGCGCTCGCCGCCGCTCTCGTTGAGGGAAAGCTAGACGCCTCTTTCAACTGGACTGATGCCAGACTCGTCGAGCGCGCTTTGCCTTTCATTGAATTCGCGCCCACGGCGCGCACCGCTCCTGAGCGGTCGCCCGCCGCTTTAACTACAGGCGAGGGCGAGCCCATAATGGGGGATGAGACGCCTGCGGCGCAGCCGGAGCAGTGGCTCGACAACCTGCCGGGCAATCCGCCTACGGCGCTTCTGGATTTCGTCGGCGAGAGCGGAAGAAATGCCGATTGAGGGAGGCAAAAAGTCCAGGGCCGCCGGGGCCGTCGAGCGGTCGCGCTTCAATCAGCGGAAACCGACCATCAATATCATAGGCGCGGGCCGGCTCGGAACGGCGCTCGCCCTGGCGCTCGCCGCGCGCGGCTATCATATCGAAGCGATCATGGCCCGCCGTTTGAATCACGCGCGCCGCACCGCCGCGCTCCTCGCCACGGGCGCGCAAGCCGTCTCCGTCACGCGGCCAGACCTGCTTCCGCCAACCGACCTCCTGTTCATCACAACGCCCGACGACCGTATAGCGCAGGCGGCCGCCTGTCTCGCCGACTCGTTTGCGAAGGCCGGTCATCAAGGCCGTAGGCGCACGACGGCGCTGCATTGTAGCGGCGCTCTCTCTTCCGATGCCCTCATGCCGCTCGCGCGGGCGGGCCTTCGCACGGGCTCCATGCACCCGCTCGTCTCGATCAGCGAGCCCGTTCAGGGCGCGGAGCGATTGCGAGGCGCATTCTTTTGCGTTGAAGGCGACGCGCAGGCCGTGCGGCTCGCGCGCGCACTCGTGCGCGACCTCGAAGGCCACAGCTTTTCCATAAACGGCCGCGACAAAGCCTTGTATCACGCGGCGGCCGTGACGGCTTCGGGCCACATGGTCGCGCTCTTCGACATCGCAACCGAAATGCTCACGCATTGCGGCCTGACCGAGCGCCGCGCGCGCGCAGTCCTCATGCCGCTCGTGCGCAGCACGCTTGATAACTTGTCCGTACAGGAACCTTCCCGCGCGCTGACGGGAACATACGCGCGCGCCGATATTGCCACGGTGCGGGCCCATCTCCTCGCTCTCCGCAAGCTTTCGTCACGCGCCGCGCTAGAGGCTTACCTGCTGCTAGGGGCGCGCTCTCTTCAACTGGCGAGAAAGAACGGCCTAGACGCAGCGGCCGTCGAGCAGATCGAGCGGGCGCTTTCCGAAGCCTGGAAAAGCGGGCGGCCAGAGTGAAATGCGTGAAGAACATCTCGGAAGGGTGAGGCCGGGCTTGCGCCTCTGTGTCTAACGTCCGCCGCCGCCGCAGAGCGCGCGGGCGCATAATACTTTGAGAGCGAGCGCGAACAATACTTTGTGCCGCTTGCGTCCGTGCGTTTCTTAGCGTTACATTCTGGTCTCGTCATCCCCGGCCACAGATTCTTCAGCGAAAGGACTTACGACGCGCCCGCGATGCCAAACACACCTAGCGCCAGTAACAGCCTGACCTTGCGTGTCCGGCTGGCGAGCCGCACGGGGGCTCTCGGAG
>DASQYE010000486.1:0-3848 GCA_035639355.1 Pyrinomonadaceae bacterium | reverse complement strand
TCGACGGGACATTCCGGCACACAGGCGTCGCAATCTATGCAGGTGTCGGGGTTGATATAGAGCCTGTCCGGCAGATCATGAAACGCCTCGACGGGACAGACCGCCGCGCAGTCCGTGTATTTGCAGTCAACGCATAATTCCGTCACTACGTAAGTCATCTTCGGCCTCCCACACGTGTTCGATTCGTCATCTCGCCTGCCTCAAGAGCGCAAGCGTGGCTGAACTGTTCGCTATTGCTTCTAAGACAATGAGCCCCCGGAAGTCAATAGCTATTTAGCCCGTCCGAAACGCCTCGCGCGCCGTCTTGAAGAGGGTTTTACGGTGTCTGAGACGAGTTGCGCGCTGTCCGAGCCGACTTTCATCCTGTCTTAGCAAAGTTTTGCCCTGTCTGAGTGAGCTAACGGGCTGTCTGAGCGATCTTTCGTGCTGTCTGAGTAAGGTTTTACGCTGTATAAGTAATCTTTCACGCTGTATTTTTGAGCTGTGCGGGTGTATCTGTGACCTTTCGTGATGTATTTGTGATCTTTCACGCTGAATAAGTGAGGTTTCGCGCTGTATGAGCAGTCTGTGCGGCTGTATGAGAGGGGTGTGCAGCTGTATTTTTGACCTTTGGCTCTGTATTTTTGATCTTTCGCGCTGTATGGAGAGGCTCTAACGCTGTATTTTTGAGCTGTGCGAGTGTATGAAAGGCCTGTGACGCTGTATGAAGAGGCTGAATCCCTGTCTAACTCGTTGATTTACTTGTATGTTGCGCGGATAGTCGTCGGCGGGCGCGGTGATGACTGGAATTTGACGAACAGGCGATAGCCGAGTAGAAGTCCGAGCACGACGGCGAAGCGGACGGGAAGACGCGCGTCCGATTTGACGAGCATCCAGTAGTGTAGCACGCCGCCCGCACCGGCCACGTAGACCAGCTTGTGCAGCTTGGCCCAACGCTTACCGCCCAGCCGCTTAATCATCTTGTCGGTCGAAGTAATGGCCAGCGGGATCATCAGGAAAAAGCTGAGCATCCCGACGGCTATGAACGGGCGCTGGATGATATCCTCGGCCGTGCTCTTGAGATTGAAGAAGCGGTCGAACCAGACGTAAGTGATAAAGTGCAGAAAGCCGTAGAAGAAGGCGTAGAGCCCCAGCATGCGGCGAAACCGCACGAGCCAGTTCCAGCCCGTCACCTTGCGGGCGGGCGTGACGGCCAGGGAGATCAAAAGAAAGACCAGCGTCAGCATCCCCGTAGTGCGCGTCACGAACTCCAAAGGGTTAGCGCCGAGCCTGCGTTGATACGCATCCCACCCGAGCAGCGCGAGCGGCACGAGGCTGTTGATGAACAGAAGCGTCTTTGCGAACCTTGTATCCTTCATTTTGGTGAACGGTCTAGGCTTCTCTAAAAGTAGCGCTTCAAGTCCATCCCCGCGTAGAGCGAGGCGACCTGCTCAGCATAGCCGTTGAACATAAGAGTCTCTCTCATCCCGTACTCGCCTATGCGCCGCTCCCTGGCCTGGCTCCATCGCGGGTGGCTCACAGCCGGGTTGACGTTTGAGTAGAAGCCGTATTCGTTCGACGCCTGTAGATTCCAGGTGGTCGGCGGCTCCGCGTCAACCAAAGTTATCTTGACGATCGACTTGATGGACTTGAAGCCGTATTTCCAGGGCACGACGAGGCGCACGGGCGCTCCGTCCTGCGGCGGCAATTGTTCGCCGTAAAGACCGCTGGCGAGAATGGTGAGCGGGTGCATAGCCTCGTCCATGCGCAAGCCCTCGACGTAGGGCCAATCGAGCACGCCACTCGATTGATTCGGCATCCGGCGCGGATCGTATAGCGTCTCGAAGGCGACGTAGCTGGCCCGCGAGTTGGGCTCGACCTGTTCCAAAAGCCTGTGGAGCGGAAAACCGACCCAGGGGATAACCATCGACCAGCCCTCTACGCAGCGGAAGCGATAGACGCGTTCTTCGAGCGGCGCAAGCTTCAACAGGTCGTCCAGCTCATAGCGCCTGGGCTTATTGACCAGCCCTTCGACCGAGACTGTCCAGGGCCGCGTGACGAACCCCTGAGCCTCTTCGGCCACAGAACGCTTGTCCGTAGAGAATTCGTAGAAGTTGTTGTAGTTGGTGATGTCTTCAAAAGAAGTCAGCTTTTCGCTTATGGGCGGCGCGCCGTCTGCGGTCGCGGGCTTTTGCACGTCGGCCAGTTTTACGCCCGGCCTGGTGACGGGCGGCGGCGGGTTCAGCTTTTTATAGAGAGCGCCTGTCGCCACAGTGGTCGCGGCGAGCCCCAGGCCGCGCATGAACAGGCGACGGTTCAGGTACGTCTTTTTGTCCGTAATCTCGCTGGATTTAATGTCTTCGGGTCTCTTAATCAACATCTCGCATCACTTTCGGGCGTCACTCCGGCCGCCCGCCCCGGCCGGGTTTCTACTCATAAATACGGGCGCTCGGCCTGTTTCGGGTTTGCCGGATTCCGTATAATTAGTCGCCGGCCGTGCCGAAACCTTACACATCATTCCGCCGCAAATCTTTCCGAGCGCCATGACCGTAATATTATGCCTTTAGCGACGCGGCTTCAACGAGCGCGCCTTGGTTGAACTTAAGCAAAATATCGCCCGGCGGCTTGAAAGGGAGGCAAGTGAGGCGTCGCGGCATCTCATATCTCTCTTTGTGCTAATATTGACCAGGAATAGTATTTAGGAGCTTGAAGGGCGGGCGGCGGCGGATTTCCTGTAAAGAGCCATGAGCGAAGCGGCGAGCATAGAAGTTTATACGGACGGGCAGTGTCCGCTGTGCAAGTGGATGCGCTCGCGCGTCGAACCCTTTGACCGCCATAAACGCATCGCGTGGCTGGATTACCGCGACCCGGAAATCCAGCGCCGCGCCGCGCCCTACACCCTTGAGGAGCTGGACGCGGAGATGCACGCGCGCACGCCGGACGGGCGCTGGTCTGCCGGGTACGGGGCATGGATTGCGATCATGCGAGTGCTTCCGGGCTGGCGCTGGCTAGCGCCCGCGCTCGCGCTCTGGCCTTTCACAAGTCTGGGCCCTATCTTTTACCGCTGGCTGGCCGCTCGCCGCTACAAGCTCTTCGGCATCCCGCCGCCCTGCGACGCGAGCGGCGTCTGCGCGCTCCACGCGCCGAAATAAGCTGAAGCCTAAGGCGCATAGGGCCGAAAGCTCTCAGGCCGGCGCGGCCCTGCCCTTTCGCTCAGCCTTGTCCTTTCCTTAAAAATGCTGCGCTTGAAACCCACTCTGCGCTCGAAGCCACTTTTCAGGGCTCGCGCGCATCTTAATTTCACGAAAATTCGGTTGGAAACTGGCGAAGTTAGAGCGCGCGCCGAGGAGAGATCGAAGGCTACGGCGCGCTCTTTTCGCGAGAAGGGTTCCGGGGGCAGAGCTACTTTCAAGCTCGCTTGCGGCCGGAGCAGACAAAGGGAAGAGGTAAAAGAGATGTCAAATATACGAAACTTATACTCGATCTTCGCGGCTTTGATGCTGGTCGCCGCCTTATCGGCTGGCACAGCAGTTCTTGCCGTCGACGGCTCGGCTGATCGGGCGGAGAAAAAGGTCGCGGAGAAGAATCGCGTCGAAGCGCCTTTGAACCTGGCCGTGCTTATACAGGACGACGTGGTCGCGCGCGTCGGGACGGAGCTTCGCGTGACGCGCGACTTTATACGCTCGCTGCCTTCGGGCTCGCGCGTCATGGTCGGCTACATCGGGAGCGGGTCGCTGCAAGTAAGGCAGCCGTTCACGGACGATCTGGAGAGCGCATCCAGGGCGCTTCGCATTCCCATAGCGAGCACCGCCGCCTCGCCTTACAATCCGCACGTCGGAGTCATAGAGGCGCTGCGTCGCTTCGATAAT
>DASQYE010000485.1:0-9605 GCA_035639355.1 Pyrinomonadaceae bacterium | reverse complement strand
AATCGCCGCCGCTTCGGTGCTGGTGGTCTACTTGATCGGCCAACTCAAGCCCGAGAGCGAGCTGGGCACTATCGCGACTGGCGGTTGGCTGCTCGCCTGGATGATTTTGCTATCTTTCCCCGCCAGCCTGCTGTTCATGTTTTTCATAGTCGTCTTCACAGAGATAGGTTTCAGGCAGGACTCCTTCAGTATGCTGTTCATCTGGGCCTCTCTGTTCGCAGTGGGTTACTGGCAGTGGTGCAGGTTCGTCCCGTCGCTGCTGGGCAGGGAGATAATTACTCTCGATCTGGAATCGGGTAGAGAGCGCACCCTCGGCCCGGGCCGAGCGGAACCAGACCTGTCGTCCGACTTGACCCGGCGGGAAGTAATCGAACCACCATCTTCACCATCGGAGAAGAGATTATAGCGCAGCAGGCGTGAGGCTAAAGCGTCCGGCGCGAGGCAGTCCTCAAAACGGCGAAGGCGTTACTTAACGCTTCACGGTCTTGCGCGTAAGGGCTTCGTCTTCCACCTCGCCGCCTTTATTGATGGGTATCTCAGAAGCGCGGCTATAGCCTATGCCGCGCTCTTCCGTGTCGAGCTTGGCTTCCGGCAGCGGGGGAAGCGCGCCCGTCAGCGCGGGCGGGTTAAAGCCCGGATAGTCTATGCGCGCGTGATAGATGGCCGTCAGCGACGTGATGATCGCCTCGCGTATCATCCTCAGCTCGCTCAATGTCAGGTTGCTCTCATCCAGTTGGCCGTCGCTGATAATGGCATCGACTATTTTGGTGACGATGGTACGAATGTTTTCCGGGTCGGGGTGAGCGAGCGAGCGGGCCGCCGCTTCGCACGAATCGGCGATCATCATAATCGCCGCTTCCTTGAACTGCGGCTTCGGCCCAGGGTAGCGAAACTCCGCCTCGTCTATCTCCTCATTGGGCGCGGCCTGCGCCTGTGCCTTTCGCAGGAAGAAGTGGAGCGTGCGCGTGCCGTGATGCTGTGGGATGAAGTCCGTGATCTGTTTGGGCAGCCCTATCTCCTTCGCCAGCTTCAATCCATAGGTGACGTGGCTGGTGATGATGCGCGCGCTCTGTGTGGGTCGCAGGCGGTCGTGAGGGTTTTCGCCCTGCTGGTTCTCTACGAACATATCGGGCGCGGCCGTCTTCCCTATATCGTGATAGAGAGCGCCGATGCGCGCCAGCAGCGGATTGGCACCGATGACGCGGCAGGCTTCTTCGGCCAGTTGGCCCACGGCGTGCGAGTGCTGGTTAGTTCCGGGCGCTCTGAGCGCCAGTTGGCCCAGCACGGGCAGGTCTGCATTCGACAATTCCAGCAGCTTCACATCCGTCAGGATGCCGAACAGCGACTCGTTAATGGGAAGCCCGCTCGCCGTGAAGGTGGCCGTCAGCAGCCCGCTCAGGATGCCGCAGCCGACCGCCAGCAAGATGGTGTTGAGCGTCAACGCCTGCTGCGCGTAGGCTATGAGGGCGACGGCCATCAGGGCGTTCGCGCCGCCGACGATCAAGCCCGCCTGCGTGACCGACTGCCGCTCGCGATAGCGGCCTATGCCGTAGATGGCGACTGACGACGAGACCATCGCGTAAAAGGCTTTAAGCACGCCGTCGGGCGCGAGCAGCCCGGCGAAAAGAGCAGTGATGAGCGCAGTGATGAGCGCCAGTTGTGTATCTACGAGCAGTGTGACGAGCAGTGCGGCGGCGGCGAAGGGGATTGCGAAGTTCCAGATCGTCGGATCGTTATAGGGCGCGTGCATGTTCTGCGCGGCGATGCCCTCGGTAAAGGTGAAACAGACGCGCATGATAATCGTCTCGACGATCACGGACATGCCGATCAGCGCGAAGGCTTTCCTGTCCGAGAGCGTCAGGTTGGCCGTAAGGCTTCGGTGCTCGGCGAATTTCCAGGCCGCCCAGTAAACGGCCGCGACGACGAAGAAGAGCCCTATCAGGTGATGCCAGGGTCGCCCCGTGCGCTCGTACTCGCGTATCTCGCGAAACTGTACGAGCATGGGCTCCGTCACCGTATCGCCTTCGCGCGCGACGACCTGGTTGCGTTTGAGCGAGATGGGCGGCGCGGCCACTTTTTTCACAGCCGCAGCTTGCGCAAGCTGCGTCGCTTTTTCATCGAAGACCAGATGGGGCTTGACGAGCGGGAGCATGGCCGCCATCAAGGCCACCTGCTGTTCGTGCGACCACCCGCCGAGTTTCGAGATGCGAAAGCTCAAATCACCGTGCGCGGCCGACAGGGAAGTCATGCGCTCCGGCGGGATCGTTGCGAGCGAAGGCTGCGCAGGGTTGCGAATATCTACGAGCGTGATCGGGCCTTTGAGCCGCTCTGCGTCCCCGTCGTCGTAGATATAGCGGTCGCCCGTCTCGCGCAGCAGCCCCGTCACGCGCTCCAGGTCGTCGTCACTCGAATGACGCGAGAGGAGCGCGCGCGCTATCTCGGCGCGCGAATTCTCCGTCACACCTTCGCCCGACCACCTGGGCTCCTTCTTGACAGTGGCGTCGCGCGCGCCTGCCTGAAGCTGTAAATCCTCCCACGCGGCGCGAAAGCTTTGCGCGGCGTTTTCCGAGCGCGTCGGGTCGAAGCTAAACACGGGCGGAGTATTATTGATCGCCGCCGCGCGGCCTTTCTCCCTCTCTGCGCTCCAATCTTTAATGTCCACGCCGGCGATATCTTCGGGCGCGATGACAGTGCGGCGCACGACATCCCCCTCGCGGTAAAACTCCGCAGGGACGCGCGTATAGCTGTTCAAGAGCAGCAGCGTAGTCGTGACGACGATCAGCGCGAATCCGAGTGCGAAGCGCGTGGTCGGCGAGAGCCACCGGTGCAAGGGGAGCATGACTAACCGGAGCGCGGCGTCGCGCGCCCTCTTCATTCGCGATGTGAAGCGTGGACGACGGGTGCTCATTTGGCGGTCTGTGCTACGTATTCTTCCTCTTCGAGCAGAGGCTCGACGTTGGGCGCGCCGCCCGGCTCCGAGACCAGATTGCGCGCGAGCAAGGCTCCCGCCCTCTCAAGCATGGGTCGCAGGGTCTCGGGACGTGTGGCTGTGATGTCAATGCACTCGCGCGCGCCGTTCTGCGACGCCCTGCGAGTCATAGCTTCAAGCGTGGGCGCATCCACTAGATCGGCCTTGTTGAAGACCAGCAGGCGCGGAATCGCTCCGAAGTTAAGCTCGCCCAGGATTCTCTCGACGGATTCGAGCTGCTGCCACCAGCGCGGGTTTGAAGCGTCTACGAGGTGTAAGAGAAGGTCGCTGTCGCTGATCTCTTCGAGGGTGGCGCGGAAAGCCGAGAGCAGATCGGGCGGCAGGTCGCGTATGAAACCGACCGTGTCGTTGACTATGACCTCCTGTTCGCGCGGCAGTCGCAGGCGACGCGAAGTCGGATCGAGCGTGGCGAACATACGTTGCTCCGCGTGTACGTGGCTGGCGGTCAGCGTGTTGAGCAGTGTCGATTTTCCGGCGTTGGTGTAGCCCACGATCGAAATGATTGGAAATTCGCGCCGCGTCCTCTCCTTACGACGCTCCTGCCGGCGATGGCGCTGGGCCTCTATCTCTTTCTCAAGCCGGTTGATGCGGTCGCGCACCCGGCGGCGATCAGTTTCGAGCTTGGTTTCGCCGGGGCCTCTGCCGCCGATGCCTCCCGCGAGCCGCGAAAAGGCAGAGTCGTGACCGGCTATAAGTCGCGGCAGCAGGTATTTCAGCTGCGCCAGCTCGACCTGTATCTTGCCTTCGCGCGATTGCGCGCGCTGGGCGAAGATGTCCAGTATGAGCTGTGCGCGATCGATCACCTTGAGGTCTGTCGCTTCGGAGAGCGAGCGCACCTGCGCGGGCTGCAACTCGCGGTCGAAGACTATGAGGTCAGCGCCGAGCTGAAGCGCGCGCACCAGCAGCTCTTCGAGCTTGCCGCGCCCGAGCAGCGTGCGCGGGTCTATGGCCGGACGCCTTTGAATAATCTGGTCTAGCACGACGACGCCCGCAGAGGTCGCCAGCTCCGAGAGTTCCGCCATAGATTCTTCGGCCTCTGCCAGCGAGGCGGTCGTCACGCCGACCAAGATGGTACGATCACGCGCTTCGGCGCGTCGCGCGGCCTTTCTGTTGCGCGCCATCTCCTCTTCGAGCGAGTTGATGAGCGCCAGGAAATCCACGTCCAGCTGCGAGGGAATCTGCGGCTCAAGGAAAGCGTAAGGGGCTGTGCCCTGATTGGCGTCCAGCTCGGCGGCCGTCGTCGGCAGCAAGTGAGCCGCGCGCACCATGCCGGGCAATCCCGTTCGCTCGTCCACGTCGAGCGCGACCATCAGATCGAGCCGGAGCAGCGCGAGGTCGGTCAAATCGTCCTGCGTCAGGTGCTCGCCGCGCAGGTGCGTGTGTACGCAGCGAAGCCCGCGAAAGCGATCGGAAGCCACGCGCGTGCGCTTCAAGTCCGGCAGTTCTATGCGCCGCGCATCGCCTACCACTACGTATTCGATATAGCCCTTGCGATCGACCAGCACGCCTATCTGCCTGCGCGTCTCGTGCGACAACTCCGTCATGTGCCTGGCGAACTCCGGCGTCACGATCTGGTGCGGCGCGATGCGGCGATCGTACAGCTTTTCTATGCGGCGCAATTGATTCTGTTTTAACCCTTGTGTATTGCCGTGTACGTTACTGATAACTATCTCCCTCCAAAAAGCTTTTAGTTCATCACGCGCGCGCACGCGTCATCCGGCAATAGAGCCGGAAACGGCAGGATGAGCCGCCAAACAGGGTTCGGCCAGCTCATCCCCGGTTGCCTGCGAATTGTAGTTACAGGAATATTGAAGCGAGCGGTGGGCGTCGGACGCTCTCTTGAAACCCTCTGTGTTGCTCTGCGCGGTTGAAGCGCTCGGTCGCTTGAGCATTACGATATGAAGGTCAAGCCGCGCGGCTTCGGACGCGGAGACTCATAAAGCCAGGGTCTGCGTCGCCGCCCGAAGCATTCGATTGACTCGACCGGCGCTGATTATAACATAGCGAAGGCGAGCGCCGGGCATGGAAACGCCGCCCGAGACTTTTTATTATCCTGGGCCGCAAGCCACGGGGCGAGGGTCTAAATTAGACAGCCCCGTCGCGCGCATCGTATGATGTCGAGCTACCGAGATTCGCGGCGTTCGTGTACGGAGAAATAGAGTTATGAGCAGAGCAGGGCGGATTGTGCGCGTCGATCCGGCGGCGGGAATCCCCGGCGGCGAGGTCGTCATCGAGTGCGCTGATTTCGATACCGGCAATATAAGGTCTTGCGGCTGCCTGTTCGACGGCGAGCGGGCGCATCTGGTCGGAGTCTCGACGCGCAGGGCGCTGGCGCTCGTCCCCGAAACGGGCTCGGGCGGCGAGATAGACGTACTGCTCGAAAGCGGTAATGATCGGAGCGCCCCGGCTCGATTCCGCACCGCCGGCAAGCTGGCCGAAGACCTGCATCCGGTAACCAATCCTGCTTTCGACCCGGACGACGGCTCGCTCTACGTGACGCGCTCCGGCTCGCGCGGCCAGCATTTCCCCGTCTCCATCTTTCGCATCGACCAGAACGGCGAGATCGCGGACTTCTCGGGCGACATCACGAATCCGACCGGCATCGCCTTCGATAAAACGGGGCAGATGTTTGTCACCAGCCGCCTGGACGGCACTGTGTATCGCATCACGCCGTTCAAGGAGGCGGTCGCGTTCGCCGCAAACCTGGGCGTCGCGACGGGCCTGGCGTTTGATAGAGAGGGGCGCATGTACGTCGGCGACCGCTCGGGCACGATCTATCGCATCAACGGTATCGGCGAGGAGAAGGCCTGGGCGCAGCTTGAGCCTTCCGTATCGGCCTATCACCTGGCCTTCGGGCCCGACGACGCTTTGTACGTCACGGGCCCGACCGTGTCGAGCGACGATGCAGTGATGCGCGTAGACGAGAGCGGCCAGGCGAGCCTCTTTTATAGGGGCCTGGGCCGGCCGCAAGGCTTAGCCTTCGACCGCGACGGTAATCTTTACGTGGCGGCGAGCATGCGTGGGCGGCGCGGCATCATACGCATCTCTCGGGACGGACGCGAGGCGGAGATGGCGGTGGCCGGCATGAACGTGGTCGGCCTGGCATTCAGCGCCGTGGGCGATATGGTCGTCGCCACCAATGAAGCCATATACAGCCTGCCGCTAGGCATTCGTGGAACGCTCTTAGGCTAGCTTCGATGACGGCGCTTGATGACTTTCGCGGCTACGGGCCGCCGCCCGAAAAACCGAAAGGCGCTCACTGAGCAGCACGGTTTTTGACACCTCTGCCGACGCATGCTAGTGTGAGGGGTCGCGTTCCAGATTCACTGTCCGCCATACGATTTAACGATGGGCAACGACATAGGCCAGTTTATTCTTTTCATGGTGGCGCTGATCTTCTCGCTCTCGGTGCACGAGGCGGGGCACGCCTGGATGTCGAATCGCTTCGGCGATGATCTGGCGCGCCTGCAAGGGCGTATCTCTCTCAACCCGGTCGTCCACGTTGACCCAATCGGCACGCTGCTGTTCCCGGCAATCGCTTTCTTCACGGGAGCGCCCTTGATCGGCTGGGCTCGCCCGACGCCCGTCAATCCGCTCAGATGGCGTAACAAGCGCGTGGCCAACATCTGGGTCTCTGCGGCGGGCGTCATCGGCAACGCGATCATAGCCATCACCGCCGGCATCACCATGCGCCTGCTCTTCGAGTTAGACCTGGTCGGCCTGCGTATGCACCCCTACTACGGACTGACGGCGGTCGCCAATAGCGAATCTCTCATTGCCGAGGGCGGGGCCAGGCTCCTGAGCGCCTTCTTCTCGCTGAACGTGGCGCTGGCCGTCTTCAATCTGATACCGATCCCGCCTCTCGACGGCAGTAAGATTTTAGGCAGCCTTTTACCCGCGAGCTTTGAGCCCGCCATCGAGTTGCTGGAGCGATTCGGATATATGCTCTTGATTCTCGCGGTTTTCACGGGCGTGTTCGGTGTGCTGTTCCGCATCGTCATGCCGCTGGCATCCTATCCGTTCATCATCGGCTTGACTTGAAACCGCATGAAGCGAATTTTTAGCGGCGCACAGCCGACAGGCGAACTGCATCTGGGAAATTACCTCGGCGCGCTGCGCAACTGGGTCGAGTTGCAGCGCCAGTACGAGAGCTTCTTCTGCATAGTCAATCTTCACGCCCTGACCATCCCGCAAGACCCCAAGCGCCTGGCCTTGAAGACCAGGGAGCTGGCGCGCATCTACCTGGCCGCAGGCATTGACCCGCTAGCTTCAACCATCTTCATTCAATCGGACGTGCCCGAGCATACTGAGCTGACCTGGATTCTGAATTGCCTGACGCGCATGTCCGAGCTTGAGCGCATGACCCAGTTCAAGGAGAAGGGGCGCGGGGCACGCGAGAATGTGCTGGTCGGCCTCTTCGACTATCCCGTGCTGATGATCTCGGACATATTGCTCTACCAGACTGACCTCGTGCCGGTCGGCGAAGACCAGAAGCAGCACCTTGAGCTGACGCGCGACATAGCCTTGCGCTTCAATCGCGACTACGGCGAGACGTTCCGCGTGCCCGAGCCGTTTATCCCTAAGGTCGGCGCGCGCATCATGGCTCTGGACAACCCCTCGAAGAAGATGTCCAAGTCGGACGAGAGCCCGAACGGATGCATCTTCCTGCTCGACGACCGCGATGCCATCGGGCGTAAGTTCAAGCGCGCCGTGACGGATTCGGGCACGGAGATTCGCTTCGACGAGTCGCGCCCGGCGATCACAAACCTGCTGACGATCTATCAACTGTTGACGGGCAAGGGGCGCGAAGAGATCGAGGCGCACTTCTCGGGCCGCGGCTATGCGCAGCTGAAAAACGATCTGGCCGAGGTGACGATAGAATTCCTGGCCCCGTTTCAAGAGCGAGTGCGCGCCATCAGTGATGCCGAGTTGGATGACATTCTCGGGCGAGGGCGCGACCGCGCGGGCGAGATTGCGCGTCGAACATTCAATGAGGTCAAAGCGCGCATGGGAATCGAGGGCGCGCGCCGCTTCGCAGGCTGAGGGAGAGATTATGAACGAGACATCCGAACAAACGCCGGCTGTTGCGACCGTCGTTGCCTCCGCCGCCCAGCAGACCATCAGCGTCGCCGGGGCGCGCCCCGAAATCGTGGCCGACTCAGGCGGAGACTCCCTCAAGCTCACTCTGGGCGAGTTTACGGGGCCGCTCGACCTGCTGCTCTACCTGATTCGACAGGAACAGGTGGACATCTATGATATTCCGGTCGCGCGCATCACGGACGAATATCTTCACTATCTACAGTTGATGCAGGAGCTGGACATCGCCGTCGCCGGCGATTTTTTAGTGATGGCGGCGACGCTGATCGAGATCAAGTCGCGCATGCTGCTGCCGCGCGACCCGCTCGCGGAAAGCGCCGAGGACGAGGGCGACGACCCGCGCCGCGAGCTTGTCAACCAGCTCCTTGAGCACCAGAAATACAAGGCCGCCGCCCAGATGCTCTGGTCGCGCGCCACGGTCGAGCAGGCCGTCTTCAAGCGCGCCGAGCTTGAGACGGACAAACAGAACCCGGAAGTCTCGGTCGGCCTCTTCGATCTGCTCAAAGTTTTTCAGCAGATACTCGCCAGGCGTACAGAAGAGGTCATGATGGAGATCGAGCGCGACGAGATAACGATGACGGAGATGATCGCGCGCCTGCGTAACATGGTGATGTCGGCGGGCGAGCTGAACCTAATCAAGTTCTTCGAGCGCGCACGCTCGCGCCGCGAGCTGGTGCTCGCCTTTCTCTCCATCCTGGAGCTGGTACGCACGACGGAAATCTCACTCATCCAGCGCGAGACCTTCGGCGAGATCATCGCTGTCGCCAGCGCTTGAAACCATTTAAGAGAGCCATGACTGAAGAGATCAAAGACAACGACACGGCGGTGCTGGAATCGGACGCCCGCCTCCGTGCGGAGACGTTGAACGAGGCGGACGACCCTCGCGATGATGAAGGCGTCGTCATACATGATGCGGACGCGGAAGATGCACTGGAAGCGGCCCTCGCAAAGGCTTCTGACCGGCAGGGCTCGGCCGTGGCCGAAGCCGGAGCGGCGGAAGCGGGAGATGACGACGGTGGCGCTCCGCATAGTGTGCGCAGCATGGCTGAGATGATGGCGATTGTGGAGGCTCTCATCTTCGTCTCGGAGGAGCCCATCAGCGCCCGTGCGCTCGCCGACGTGCTCAAAGAGGATCGCGGCTGGGTTGAGATCGCCGTCGAAGAGCTAGCCAAGGAGTTCAACGCGCGCAGCAGCGGTCTGCAATTGCGCGAGGTGGCCGGCGGCTGGCAGATCACGACCCGCCCCGAGCATCACGAGCACGTTCGCGCTTTCCTCAAATCGCGCCCTTCGGCCAAGCTCTCGCTCGCTTCTCTTGAGACGCTCGCCGTCATCGCCTACAAGCAGCCGATCACCGTCCCCGAGATTCTTGAGATACGCGGCGTTCAATCGCCGTCGGCCATCAAGACTCTACTGGATAAACGACTCATCGTCGCCAAGGGCCGCAAAGAGACCATCGGGCGGCCCATGATGTACGGCACGTCCAAGGAGTTCCTGCTCCAATTCGGCCTGAAAGACCTGT